>JANOLC010000580.1:0-7530 GCA_031419575.1 Burkholderiales bacterium
GCTCAACCGAAACCCGGACAACTTCTTTGCAGAGACCGAGCAGGTGGCATTCTGCACAGCCCATGTGGTGCCCGGCATCGACTTCAGCAATGACCCCCTACTCGCCGGTCGAATTCATTCCTACCTCGACACGCAAATCACCCGGCTGGGCGGTGCGAATTTTCACGAAATCCCCATCAATGCGCCACTGGCGCCCGTACATAACAACCAGCGTGATGGCATACACCGCCAGGCCATTGCGCGCGGCCGGGTTGCTTACGAGCCCAATTCATTGGGCGGCGGTTGCCCCTTTCAGGCTGGCGCCGCGGGCTTCGTCTCGTTTGCGCAACCGCTTGAAGGCGACAAGCTGCGAGGTAAGCCCGAAAAGTTTGCCGACCATTACACCCAGGCCACCTTGTTCTATGAAAGCCAGACCAACGTCGAGAAGGCGCACATCGCTGGCGGTTTCCGCTTTGAACTGAGCAAGCTCACCATACCAGCCATTCGCGAGCGCATGGTGGCCTCGCTGGTCAACGTGTCTGCTGAACTTGCCGCAACCGTCGCTGCGGGGCTGGGCATCCCCGTTCCGGCGGCGATGTTAAAGGTGATGCCACATCCTGCCGCCCCCGAGGTCACAACATCACCGGCGCTGTCGCTTACGGCCCTGCCGGGCGACGGTAGCATCCGCTCGCGCCATGTTGCGATTCTGGTAGGGGACAGAGTCGATGGGCAGTCCATCGCAACGGTAAAAGCGTCGCTGTTGGGGGCTGGTGCCAAGGTGCATCTGATCGCACAGCGGCTGGGCATGGTGAAACCCCGCAACGGGGAGCCGTTTGATGCCACTGGAACGTTTGAAAATTCACCATCTGTGTTGTTCGATGGTGTCGTATTACCCGATGGCATTCAAGGTGTGAAGGCACTTGGCGCAAGCATCGAAGTGACGGATTTCATCTCAAACCAGTACCGACATGGCAAGACCATCCTTGCGATCGGTATGGCGAAAGCTCTGTTGGACCGGGCGGGCGTGGCGACGAAACTTGCAAACGGCGAGGCGGACCCGGGCATCGTGATGGAAACCGCTACCAAAACGGGCCATGCGGTGGTCGAGTTCATCACGGCGCTGGGTAGACACCGTCATCCTGAACGCGAAGTCAATTAGCCTCATCGCGCCAACGGCACCCTAAAACTTGGCAAGGCGATTTTCGCCTTCCTCATTAGGGTGCCGCTTTCATCAGGGCGCGGTCTTTTTCCCCTCTTTGTTGTGCGACCCGGTCAGGGAGCCCTACTTTTTGTCGGTCGCATAATTTTCTGTGCGTTTACCGCCTTTGGCTCCAATTTGATCAGACTGATTTGCGACGGCGTGAAGCAGCCAGACCCAAAAGACCCAACCCGACTAATGCCAAGGATCCTGGTTCTGGAATTTGAATCGAATCACCGGAAAAACTCGCTGTACCTACTTTGAACGATGCCAAGTCAGCGTAAGTGCCATTGTCAGCATTTTTAGTGAAACCCGAGGTCAAAGCAAAATCAGCGCCATCCAACTTGGTATTCGAGTTGAATGCGGCAGCAGCCAAGCCACCTGTAGGACCTAAAACCACATCAAGATAACCAACGCCAGTCAAATTGTTGGTGTTGTCGGACGGTAACAAATTTGCGTTAAAGCTTCCAGCAAGCGAGTAACCATCCGGAATAGTATGGCCAACCATGCTTAACCAAAGCGTTCCATTGCCTGCTGTTGTTTCGTTCAAAGACCCATCGGCTGTGCCATCCTTGGAGTAATCAACATAGATATTGAAGATGCCGCCTATGAGTGGAACAATAGTTCTACCTAAAACGGTTTGAGGAGCTCCAGCAGACGTAAAACCCGAGAAGGTATAGGTCAACTCACAACCTGAGCAAAAATTGTTCAGACCGTTAATTGCGGTGATCAAGCCATAACCTGAAGGTATGCCTGTTGATGTGGTGGTTTGATAGGCACTGTCGCTCGCGCCAATAAAGTCAGTCAGAGCTGCTGGATCCCAGTTGACGCCGCCAATAGTCTGCATTGCTGCGTTTCCCGAGGCCGCCATGGCTGCTACAGCAACCCCGGTAAGTACTTTTTTAACTAATTTCATGATGATCTTTCAAAGTTTGTGTCCGCAAAAAAACCGCCACCTGGCTCATTCACTTCAACGTTTGATGCATGAACCAGATGGGATAAAACGCTCCTGCTTGCACCTTGGAAGGAGCAGGTACAAAAGCGCAATTGAATGATTGCGTGGTGTTGGCGTTTGGTCTGTGCGACACCGCACGGAAATTAAGAGCTTGTTGCAATCTGTGATATGCAAGCAATGCGCGTCGCCGCGCAGTCAGGCGAGCAGAGAGCAGAGATTAGTGAAACTTTTTGGATGAATTCCTCAACTGTGCGGCAAACTCCGTGTGAATCGAAAGTGATTGAGTGAGTTCTTCAACACGCTTTGGCACCAAATACTTTCCCCTCTAGAAAATCGCACATGACCACATCGCCCATCATCAGCAACCTGCAATATCCCAGCCGGCGCTCCATCGTCAAAGCCACAGCGGCCATTGCCGCATTGGCGGTGACCAACGGTGCCGCTAACGCGCAAACCGCCCCCGTAAAAATACTGCGGTTCAGCGACCACGAGCCGCTGGGCGGAATGCGCACCCGCTTTCTCAAAGACGTGTTCTTTCCTGCGATTGAGTTGGAGTCCAAGGGCCGGCTGAAAGTGGATGACCATTGGAACGGTGAGCTTGCAGGCGCCTATGAAGCACTGGGCACGGTGGGCAAATCTGCGACGACAGACATGGCAACCGTCGTGCCTGAGTACACAGCCAAAGAGCTGCCGCTGCACCAACTCTTCAAAAGCTTTCCGGTGGGCCCCACCGGGGACAAACAGCTCCAGTTTTTTCGCCGTGTCTATGAGGAAGTGCCTGCGTTGTCGGACGAGTTGGCCAAGAACGATTTGGTCAACCTGTACTTTGGCACGGGCTACCCGGTCGCATTCTTCAGCACCACGCCCATTGGGGACGTGAAGGGCATTGCTGGTGGCAAGTGGCGCTCTGCCAGCTTTTGGCATCTGGACTTTTTGCGCAATGCCGGGGCCACCCCGGTCACCATGCATTGGGGGCCCGAAATTGGCGTTGCGTTGAAGAACAAAGCGCTGGATGGCCTCATGGTTAATGTCGACAGCGGCTACATGCTCAAGGCCCACGAGATGGCACCCAACGTGCTCGTTTCCAAAGACCTCTGGCTGGGGCACGTCTACCTGGTGGTGATGAAGAAAAGCGTATGGAACGGCCTGGCAGACGAGGACAAGAACGCTGTCCGCCGCGCTGCCGAGCGCTCCTATCACACCTTGGGCCGCGTGATGGACGACAGCTTTAACACCCAGATTGAAGAGCTAAAAATAGCGGGCGCCAAGGTGCGGGTGCTCAGTTTGGAGGAGGCGCGAACCTGGCAGGCCATGACCCAATACCGGCAAATTCAAGATGCATGGGTCGCACAGCAGCAAGCCAAAGGCATCGAAAACGCCCCGTTTGTCCTCAACAAAATCACTTCCGTCATGGATGCATTTTTGAGGTAGCCAAGCGCGAAAGGCTGCATGTCAGTTTGTCTGCACACTCGGTGTGCGGCGTGAGGATTCGCTACTTTCAGCTTCAAACCACCTTCGGGTGACTGTTCTGCATGAAACTTCCCGGAAGTCCCTACCGGTAATCAATAGTTTGCTACTTTTTTTGTAGCAAATTAAGACACAATATAAGCCCCCGCCCCTGTAGACAACAGTTTGCCATCGGCCCCCAGAAACTCCATGCGGGTGCTGGCCACGCGGGAGCCCAGGCGCATGACCTCGGCCCGCAGCTCAAAGTGTTCGCTGATGCCGGGGCGCAGGTAGTCAATGCGCAAATCGATGGTGCCCAGCTTGCCAAAGCGGTGCAGGCGCTCTTTGGGTGACTCGTCCATGTGGCGCGCGCCGATGGCCGCCATCACCGCCAGGCCGCCCATCGCGTCCAGCCCGGCGCTGATCACGCCGCCGTGAATGCGGTTGTAGCTGTAGTGGCCGACCAGCTCATGGCGCATGTCGATACGCGCGGTCACCCGTTCTGGGGTGATGGACGTGATCTTGAGGCCCAGCGTTTTGTTAAAGACGATGGACTCCTCAAAAATGTGCGTCAGGCCTTCAATGAATTCAGGCTCGAACGCCCGGGCAGACGAGGGTAGATCTTTTGATGGGTGCATGGCTTATTTCGGCGGCTTCTTGGCAATGCCCATGATCTTGGCCAGGATGCCCAGCATCACTTCATCCGCACCACCGCCAATCGAGCCCAGGCGACCATCTCGGTACATGCGCGAGACCTTGTTTTCCAGCGTGTAACCCATGCCGCCCCAAAACTGCAGGCAACCATCCGGAACCAAGCGGTTCAAGCGGCCCGCCTTGAGCTTGGCCATGGAAGCCAGCTCGGTCACGTCCTGCCCCTGCACATACAACTCGCAGGCCCGATAGGTGAGTGCGCGCAGGCTTTCCACTTCAGTCTTCATTTCGGCCAGCTTGAATTGCACCCACTGCTGGTCGGCCAGCGTGGCACCAAAAAGTTTCCGGTCTTGCGCCCACTCCACCGTCCACTGTACGCAATTGCTCAGGGATTGGAGACAGCTTGCCGCGCACCACAGGCGCTCCTCTTGAAATTGCTGCATCTGGTAGATAAACCCGTGGCCTTCCACGCCGATCAGGTTGCGCTGTGGCAGGCGCACCTCGTCAAAATAAATTAGCCCGGTGTCGCTGGCGTGCATGCCGATCTTGCGGATTTTTTTAGCGACTTCAATACCTTTGGTCAGCTTGCCACGTGCACCGTCGCGCATGGGAACCATCACCAGGCTCTTGTTTTTGTGCTGATTTTTGGTGCCTGTTGCACTCTGCCCATCGCCTGTATTGACCAGCATGCACATCCAGTCGGCCTGCAGGCTGTTGGTGATCCACATCTTCTGGCCGGTGATGACGTAATCGCCGCCATCTTTGCGCGCATGGCTTTTGATGGAGGCCACGTCGCTGCCCGCACCGGGTTCGCTCACCCCAATGCAGCCCACCGTGTCGCCCGCAATGGCGGGGGCCAGAAACTCACGTTTGAGTGCGTCACTGCCAAAGCGGGCCAGCGCGGGCGTGCACATATCCGTCTGCACACCAATCGCCATGGGCACACCGCCGCAATCGATATGGCCCAGTGCCTCGGCCATGGCCAGGCTATAGGAATAGTCCAACCCGGCCCCGCCATATTCTTCAGGCTTGGTCAACCCCAGCAAGCCCAGCTTGCCCAGGCCCTTGAAGACCTCATGCGCGGGGAAGATCTCTGCCGCCTCCCACTCATCTACATGCGGATTGATTTCCGCATCGATGAATCGTTTGAGGGTTTTTTGAATTTCGAGATGTTCGTGGGTGTAGTTCATGAAAAAACCTTCGGTGTGATGGCACGGTGGAAGCCCTCAAACGCTTTGACAGCGGGGCGCTTTTGTTCTTCGGGTTTGGCAATTTTCATGGGCCAGCCCATGCGCACTTGGGGCCGTGCACCATCAATGCGCAGCGTGCTGCCGGTGACAAACGATGCCGCAGGGCTGAGCAGAAACACGATGCCGGCGGACGTCTCGGCTTCCGTGCCAAAGCGCCCCAGCGGCACAGTTTTGACCATCTCCTTGAACATGGGAGCCATCTCGGGCGGGTAGTGGTCCATGCCACTAGAGGCAATGTAGCCGGGGGCCACGGCGTTGACGCGCACGCCGCTGTGTGCCCATTCCACGGCGGCAGTTTCCGTCAAGCTGACCATGCCCGCACGCGCTGCACCGCTATGGCCCATGCCCGGCATGGAGCCCCACATGTCAGCCACGATATTGACTATCGATCCGCCCTGCTTTTGCATGCTCTGCACATAACACTCGCGCGCCATCAGGAACCCACCCGTCAGGTTGGTGTCGATCACGGCCTGCCAGCCTTTGGCGCTGATGGATTCCAGCGGCGTGATGTACTGCCCGCCCGCGTTGTTCACCAAACCGTCAATGCGACCCTGCGCGGCCATGATCGCCGTCACGGTTGTCTTGACCGCATCTTCCTGCCGGATATCACACCCGTGAAAGCTGCAGTGTCCGCCATCCTCAATGATTTCCTGACTGACTCTTTCCAGCTTATCCAGCTTGCGCCCAATCAGTACCACGTGGGCACCCAGGGCGCTCAGCTCATGCGCAACACAGCGGCCAATCCCTGAACCGCCGCCGGTCACCACCATCACTTTGCCAGCCATCAAGCCTTTGGCAAAGACGGAGTGGTAGGTTAAATCTGCTGTCATGGCATCTCCTGAAAAAACAAACACATGGCGGCAGCGGTCAAGTCTTGCACCGAGGCCGATTTTTTTCGGTCAAACCACTGCACCGACCAGTTCAGTGCGCCCAGAATCAGCAGCCGCGCCAGGCCCACCGGTGCCCGCAGTTGCCCACTGGCATGCAAGGCCGCCAGCAAGGGCACCCAGGTAGCTTCGTAATCGCTTTGCAGCTGGGCCAGGGCGCTGCGCTGCGCAGGTTTTAGCGCCCGGGCTTCATACAGCATGACGGGAATGAAATCATTGCCGGGGCCCAGCAGCACATCAAAATGCGCACGAATCAGCAGGCGCATTCTTTCCAGTAGAACGGCGGGCGTTTCCACAGCTAGCGCCGGTAAATCTGGCATGGCGTCCATGGCTTTACGCTGGCGTTCCAGAGCGGAGCGCATGCCCTCTTCCATCACTGCGTAGAGTAGCGCGTTTTTGCTTTTGAAGTGATAAAAAGGCGAGCCACTGTGCATGCCCACGGCGGCGGCGATGTCGCGCGTGGTAGTGGCATCAAAGCCCTTGTTTTTGAACAATTTGGCGGCACCCTGCAGCAGCTGATGGCGGCGGTTGCCATCGTCGCGCTCATCGACCGTTTTGCGCGGGCGGCCTCGCGGGCGCTTGGGGGGAGTTTCAACAGCGGCAGGGATTGACGTGGACGGCAGCATGGGGGCTGACGATAGCAAACAAGGCTATTTTTAGCAAGCGCTTGCTTGGCAAAATTCACAAGGCCGTCAGCCTGTGGTTCAGCGCGTTAACATCGCAAGGGAAACGTAGTGGCAACGCTATAGCAACGCACCCCATCACAATTAAAGAGCAAGTAACTCATGTGGACAAATCCTGGCACCCCGGTTCCCATTGATGCCTCGCAGCTGAAGGTTGGTCTGTACGTTTGGCTGGATGTCAATTGGACTGAGCACCCGTTTTTGTCCAACCGGTTTTTGGTGGAAACCGCCAACGACGTGGCCGTCATCCAGGCATTGAACGTCAAGGGCAAGCTGTATTATTTTCCCAATAACAGCACCGTGCCGCCCGCCCGCGCCGCACTGGCCCCTGAAGAAATTGAAGCCGCTGCGCAGGCCAAGTCACGGACCGACATCTTGGAGCAAATCCGGCTGATGGAGAAGGCTAAAAAAGCCAAGCTGCGGGCTCAAAAAGACGCCGCCGCCCGAGCGGACCAAGCCTGGGGCGCAGCGGCAAGAGCCA
>JANOLC010000581.1:0-2314 GCA_031419575.1 Burkholderiales bacterium
CCCGTCGTATGGTCTTCGGGTGCTATCAATTTTGAATTTTCAAACTGTTTGAAATTACGCCGCATAGACTGCAAGTACACCGGGTCGTAGTGCAGGGTTAGCAGCTCTTGCACCACTGGCCCGATGTTCCCAGCCCGCACAGAAGTCTGCCAGCCGTCTACCAGCACCTTGCCTCTGAATTCGATCAGAACTTGCAGGCGCTCACAAAACGCCTCAACGTCTTTGACGAAAAAATCGTAATCCTCCATCAGCAATTGCACCCGCTGTGCGTCGGGCAGAACCAGGTTCAGGCAAGGGCTGGCGCGCATGGCCTCAATCAAGGACGTGGGCACCGCTACGTTGCCGACTTTTTTGCTTTCACTCTCGACAAACACCGGGCGCGATGGATCGAGTTGACGCAGTCGATCCCAAACGAGTGTGTCAAACCGCTTCTGGGTGGGTTGTGGCACGCCCGGAATGGCACCTAACACCGAGCTACGGTGATTGGCCAGAGCTTCCAGGTCCAGCACCTGTGCACCCTCCAGTGCCAATGCGGTCAGTAGCCTGGTTTTGCCGGAGCCCGTGGTGCCGCAAATCACCCGCCAGTTGAGGCCGCTAACCAGCCGGGGAATGTCCTGAACCAGCGCCGCCCTGAAGGCTTTGTACCCACCTTCCACCAAAGTGACCTTGAACCCGATTTGATCCAGGATTAGCGACAAAGACCCACTGCGCTTGCCCCCGCGCCAGCAGTAGGTCAGCGGTTTCCAATCTTTGGGCTTGTCGATGACGTGGCGGTCAATATGGGCGGCGATATTGCGGGCCGCGATAGCCGCACCCCGCTTTTTTGCTTCAAACGCATTGACCTGCTTGTAGGTTGTGCCAATGAAAATGCGATCCGCATTGTTCAACGTGGGCCAGTTCACCGCGCCGGGCAAGTGGTCTTCATCAAACTCGCCTTCGCTGCGTGCGTCGATGATGGTGTCGAACTCTGGCAGGCGGCCAATCAAGTCGGCTGCGGGAATGATGCTCAGGCTCATGGGAACAGGCTCACGGGGTTGGTCTCATTTCAAAATCTTTTTCAGCTCGGGCCAGACGTTGGCCAGCATGGTGGGATGGGCCTCGGCCCTGGGATGAATGCGGTCAGCTTGAAACAACTCGGCAGCATTCGGCACATCAGCCACGCCCTTCAGCAAAAACGGCACCAGCGCCGCTTTGCGGGACTTGGCCACGCTGGCAAACGTGGCAGCAAACCTGTTGGCATAGTCCGCGCCGTAGTTAGGCGGCACCTGCATGCCCACCAGCAGGGCGCGGGCACCCATGTGCTGGGCGGCAGTGGTCATTTTGGTCAAATTATCTTCGGTGAGTTTGAGTGGCAGGCCGCGCAGGGCATCGTTGCCACCTAGCTCGATGATCACTTGCGTGGGTTTGTGCAGGGCGAGCAGGGCGGGCAGGCGGGACACGCCGCCGGATGTGGTGTCGCCGCTGATACTGGCATTGACGACCCTGGCGTTGATCTTGTCAGCTTTGAGCTGTTTGTCCAGCAAAGCCACCCAACCGGTGCTGCGTTGCAGACCGTATTCGGCACTGAGCGAATCGCCCAACACCAGAATTATTGTTTCACCCTTTTCACGTTTGTCGTTTTTTGCCGCTGGCGCTGCGTTTACCTCAGCAGCTAAGGCCATGCCGCCTATCCCTATGCCACATATCCCCATGGCCGTTGCCAGCACTGCGGCTGCGCTAAAGTGTCGTCGATACAAAGAAAGCCTCATGTCTGATTCAAATAGTTCTGCCGATTCGGCTGCAATCAATTCTGCCAATGCGCTCAACATGCCCATCATTGCAGTGGAGCACGTATTCAAGTCTGTGACCGACTCCACGGGCACCCTCGACATTTTGCGCGATATTGATTTCACGCTCGCAGCCAGGGAAACAGCGGCCATTGTCGGTGCGTCGGGGTCGGGTAAAAGCACCTTATTAAGCATCATGGCCGGGCTCGACACGCCTACGCGCGGTACCGTCAAGCTGGCAGGGCAGGACTTGTTTGCGATCAATGAGGACGAACGCGCGGCTTTGCGAGCGCACAAAGTGGGTTTTGTGTTCCAGAGCTTTCAGTTGCTGGGTAACCTGACGGCGCTGGAGAACGTCATGCTGCCGTTGGAGCTGGCAAGCCGCAAAGATGCCCGCAAAGCTGCCACCGAGATGCTCGCTCGTGTTGGCCTGTCGCAGCGGCTGAGCCATTACCCCAAGGTACTCAGCGGTGGCGAGCAGCAGCGCGTGGCGTTGGCTCGCGCCTTCGTGGTGCAACCTGCCGTTTTATTGGCCGACGAGCCCACCG
>JANOLC010000582.1:0-2143 GCA_031419575.1 Burkholderiales bacterium
GGTTATCAAAATGGTGATGCGGCGGTGCCCATGACGACGAATTCGGTGTTTCGCATCTACTCGATGACGAAGCCGATTGTGTCGGTGGCGGCGTTGATGTTGATGGAGCAAGGCAAGCTGCTGTTGGGCGACCCGGTGTCCAAATACCTGCCCGAGTTTGCCGGACAAAAAGTGTTGACGGTTGTGGATGGCGAGACCCAGCTCAAGCCCGTGACGCGCGCCGCCACCGTGCAGGATTTGCTGCGTCATACGGCGGGGCTGACCTATGAATTTCTGGGTAACGAGCCGGTTCAGCGACAGTACCAACAGGCGCGCGTCAGAACCGACTTGCGCGACATCACCAACGCCGAGTTTTCCCCGACCCTGGCTGCGTTGCCCTTGATTGCCGAGCCAGGCACGGTGTGGGAATACAGCCGTGCCACCGATGTGGTGGGCCGCATTGTTGAGGTGATCAGCGGGCAGGCCCTGGGTGATTTTCTGAAGACCCATATCTTCACGCCACTGCATATGCCCAATACCGCGTTTGCCGTGCCTCCCGAACACCATGACCGCATTGCCGAGCCTTTTGCCCGTGACCCCGACGGCGCGCCGCAAATGAGAGTGATCGATATCCGTCACGCGGCGGCCTTTCAGTCCGGTGGCGGCGGGCTTGCGTCAACGGCCCAAGATTACGCACGGTTTTGCCAGTTCATGTTGAACCGGGGCGAGCTGGACGGCGTGCGTCTGCTGGGGCCGCGCACCGTGGATTTCATGACGGCGGATCATTTGGGTAGCCTGCCTATCAAGGCCGGTGGCTCCGCGTCGCTGTTGCCAGCAGGTTACGGTTTCGGTCTGGGCGTTGCCGTGCGGACGGCTTTAGGCCTATCCAGTGTGCCGGGCTCCGTGGGCATGTACTACTGGGGCGGCTTGGCGGGCACCACCTTCTTCATCGACCCTGCTGAAGACCTGTTTGCCATGCTGATGATTCAGGCCCCCAACCAGCGCGAGTACTACCGGCACCTGTTCCGCAACATGGTCTACGCAGCCTTGGTGGACTGAGTGGCGTGGCCTTTGACACCTCCGCCACTGCTCGCCGCGCTGCGCAGTGACAGGTTGTTTTGAGGTCGCTGGCGGGGGACTGCATGTACTTTCTGAATGCAATGCACAGCGGTCGGTAGAATTCGAACCATGACTAAGCGTTCGCTCCTTGTCCTGATACTGGTCGCCATGTTTTGGCAATCCGTTGGTATGTTGAGTCAGAATACCGTTGTGCGGCGCGGGGGCGACATCGCCCACCTGTGACACCATTCATGCAGGATGCATTGCCTCATCGCCCGCCGCACCTGGAGGGGCTTTTACGCCCCCCAAAGACGCGCGCTTGACCCTGCGGCCTCTGCGGCGCATGGATCTTCACAGCGCCGTCATCCAGTCGTCAACTTGACACTGGTTTCTGCTGGGTTGCTACCCGGCTGTCACCTCAATAATTTTGAAAGCCATTTCATGCAGAAGCATTTGCTCAGGCGATTACGTTGGGGCACTGCATCACGTTGACCTTTGCAACCTACTACAAGGTCACCTGGAACTACTACTTGGTGGATGCCGTCATTGCCATCAGCGTCATCTACAAGGGCTTTGACAACAACGGAGGGTTTCAGCGTGTCTTTGACATGAAGTCACCCAACCTGTTGGCAGCGGTCTTCGGCTTTGGTTTGCTGCACGGTTTTGGCCTGTCCACACGCCTTCAACAATTGCCATTGGGTGACGACAGTACGGCCATACTGTTGCGCATCCTGAGCTTCAATGTGGGTGTGGAAATTGGTCAGATTGTGGCGCTGACGGCGATGGTGGGCTTGCTGGCATTCTGGCGGCATAGGCTCTCTTTCAAACGGTTCAGCTTTGCCGCCAATTTGACGTTGGTCTATGCCGGTATGTATTTGTTATTCATGCAGTTACATGGCTACCAGCACGATACCAACCCGGACAGTTTTCGTTTCCCCGTGCAAGAGCACAAGCACATCCATGAAGACATGGATATTGACAAAACGGTTGATCCCAGCCGCAACAAACTTTGATCCGATTCACCCTCTCTTTTTATTTATTAACCCAAGGAAATCATTGTGAAAAATATCATCTCTATCGCTTCTCTGGTCGCTACCCTTTCTTT
>JANOLC010000583.1:0-1994 GCA_031419575.1 Burkholderiales bacterium
GTGGCACGACCGGTCTGCAGGTCGGTCATGTGCACGTCAAACGCTTCAAAGCCCGCTTCGGTGAATGCGTAGGCCATTTCGACATGCGAGTTGACGCCTTGCTCCCGCAACACAGCCACACGAGGGCGTGAAAGCAATAGGGAAGGCGCTTCTATTTTAATAGCAAACTTTTCAATTCTGACAGGGACTTTAGGGTCTTTTGATGCTAAATAGGTATGTAAACCCGGGTCTGAGGGCTCCCCAGCAGCCGCGTGTTCGGCATTGGCGCAGGCGGGGTTGTCGCGCAGCTGGCAAATCTTCCAGCTGGTGCTGTCCCACACCTGGTGGAGGTCTTGCAACTTGGCGGAGAAAACACACTTCGCATCCCGCCAGACTTGCACTTCATCAATGCCAGCCGCAACAGCGGAATTTTTAGGTCCATGCGGCCACGCATTACTTTGCACCTTGCCAATGAAGTGGCTGTGTTGGCTTAATCCCATGTCACGCAGGGTTCGCATGACCTCGTTGCGTTGCGACGTGCGCACCTGCAGCACGACACCCAGCTCTTCGCTGAACAGGGCCTTGAGTGTGAGCTCTTCGCGTCGCGCACTCACCTGCCCTGCCCAGTTTTTGCTGTCGCCGTACTCGGCCTGGCTGTCAGTGATCCCATCACCCAGGGTAATAAGCATGTCCACGTTGATCGACACGCCCACGTGACCAGCAAACGCCATTTCGCACACAGTGGCAAACAGGCCACCATCACTGCGGTCGTGATAGGCCAACAACTTGCCCTCACCACGCAGGGTGTTGACGGCGTTTACCAAGTTGACGAGGTCTTGCGGGTTGTCCAGATCGGGCACTTCGTCACCCAATTGATCCAGCGTTTGCACCAGGATGCTGCCGCCCATGCGGTTTTTACCGTGGCCCAGATCGACCAGCACCAGTGTGGTATCGGCCTCATCGGCGTTGAGTTCCGGCGTGAGCGTGCCGCGCACATCGGCCAGCGTGGCGAATGCGCTGACGATCAGGCTGACCGGAGAGGTAACTTTTTTACTCTGCCCGTGATCACTCCACACTGTGCGCATGGATAACGAATCCTTGCCCACGGGAATGGATACACCCAACGCAGGACATAACTCCAGCCCAACGGCTTTGACCGTGGCGTACAAGGCGGCGTCCTCACCCGCCTCGCCACACGCCGCCATCCAGTTGGCGGACAGCTTGACCCGTGACAACTCAATTGGCGCGGCCAGCAGGTTGGTGATGGCCTCAGCCACCGCCATGCGGCCTGACGCGGGGGCATTGATGGTGGCCAGCGGTGTGCGTTCGCCCATGCTCATGGCCTCACCGGCAAAGCCCTTAAAGTCGGCCAGGGTCACGGCGCAATCGGCGACCGGCACTTGCCAGGGGCCAACCATCTGGTCGCGGTGGCTCAAGCCACCCACCGTGCGGTCGCCGATGGTGATCAGGAAACGCTTGGAGGCTACCGTGGGGCTGGCCAATACGTCGATGGCGGCTTGTTGCAGGGCCACGCCAGTCAAATTAACGGGCTTGAACTGGCGCGTGACTGTTTTGACGTCGCGCTGCATCTTCGGTGGCTTGCCCAAGAGCACATTCATGGGCATATTGACAGGCTCAGGGCAAACGGGGGAGTTAATGCGGGCGGGGGAGTCAGCCAGGACGAGTTGTCGTTCCTCGGTCGCCACGCCGACCACAGCAAACGGGCAGCGCTCACGTTCACACAGCGCTTTAAATAGCTCAAGCGATTCTGGCGCAATCGCCAGCACGTAACGCTCCTGGCTTTCGTTGCACCAGATTTCTTTCGGGGCCAGGCCGGACTCTTCCAGAGGCACAGCGCGCAAATCAAACCGGGCACCCCGACCTGCATCGTTGGTCAGCTCGGGGAAAGCGTTGCTCAGACCACCGGCACCGACATCGTGAATGGCGAGGATAGGGTTGCCGACATCGGCGGAGCCGCCATTCCCCATTGCCCAGCAATGGTTGATGACCTCTTG
>JANOLC010000584.1:0-6464 GCA_031419575.1 Burkholderiales bacterium
GCACTTTGACGCTGCAAAAGAATCACCACCACGATCAACAACGGGATCAACAAAGTGGCGGCCAGGACACTCAACTTCACAGGTAACCGCCACTTGCGGGCTAACCAGACACCCAGTTGCATGATGCCCAAACGCTCTTCATTTGAATTCATGCTGTTCTTCCTATTGTTTGACGCGAGCTTGCACAGGCAAGAGTATCAGCGAAGTGATGTGTTCAACTTGGTCAGTGCCTCCTTGCCAGGGTTTAATTTAGACCGGTCCAGTGCATTCAGTGGCGTGGCGCTGGTGTTCAATGCTTGATGCAGGTCATCCGCCTGCGGGTCTACATACAGCAAGCCTGTAATCACCTCCCCTTTGGCTTGGTGAGCCTGAACTTGCTGCATGGCCACCAGCCGGTCCGTGGGGTCGTAATCGGCGCGGAGCTTGCGCAGGCGCAGCGTCATGCCGTCGTGCTGCTCCACGTCAACAAACGAGCCCGGTGCATAGGCGGTGATGATTTCGTCTTTGGTGCTGATGAAGTCGATGCGGCTGACAGCCTCATTGTGCTCACGCACATAGTCATAGCTCTTGGTGCTACCCGCGTGGTTGTTGAACGCCACGCAAGGGCTAATGACGTCAATGAACGCCGCACCGCCGTGGCCCATGGCCCCTTTGATCAAGGGCACCAATTGCGCCTTGTCGCCCGAAAAGCTACGCCCCACATAGGTGGCACCCAATTGAAGGGCCATGCCCACCAGATCAACCGGGCTGTCGCTGTTGACTACGCCCTTTTTGCTTTTTGAACCCTGGTCTGCTGTGGCCGAAAACTGGCCTTTGGTCAGGCCGTAAACACCATTGTTTTCAACGATATAAACCATACGAACACCCCTGCGCATGACATGCGCAAATTGGCCCAGTCCAATGGATGCCGAATCGCCATCGCCAGAAATACCCAGGTACAGCAAATCGCGATTCGCCAGGTTGGCACCCGTCAACACCGAAGGCATGCGGCCATGCACGGTGTTGAAGCCGTGAGAAGCCCCCAAAAAATAGTCTGGCGTTTTGGAGCTGCACCCGATACCCGACAGCTTGGCGACGCGATGCGGTTCGATGTTTAACTCGTAACAAGCCTGAATGATGGCTGCCGAAATGGAGTCGTGCCCGCAACCGGCGCACAGGGTAGACACCTTGCCTTCGTAATCGCGCCGGGTGTAGCCCACTTCATTCGGCAGCAATGAGGGGTGGCGCAGGCGGGGTTTGGCCAGAAAAGTCATACGGCCTCCTTGCGGGCATTGCGCTTGTTGGCCAGTGTGTGGGGTTCGACCACCATGGCATGCACATGCTTGGTAATGGCTGCGGTAATGAATCGGGCGGTGATGGGCGTGCCATCGAAATGCAGCACACGTACCAAGCGCGCCGGGTCAATGTCGAGCTCGTTAACCAGCAGGCAATGCATTTGCGCATCGCGGTTTTGCTCCACCACGTAGACGCGTTCATGGTCGGCAATGAATTGCCCCACCGAATCAGGGAACGGGAAGGCCCGCAATCGCATGGCATCCAGATGAATACCCGCATCGACCAACACATCCAGCGCTTCAGCCAGGGCTGGGCTGGTCGACCCAAAATAAATCACGCCCAAGCGGGTTTTATGGTTTGCCTTGCGCAGCACGGGCTGAGGCACCAGCGTGGCGGCTGTTTTGAACTTGGTCAGCAGACGCTCCACGTTGTAGATGTAGTCCGGACCGCGCTCGGAATACTGCGCATAGGCGTTGCGTGTGGTGCCCCGCGTGAAATAACTGCCCTTGGAAGCGTGCGTGCCGGGCAAGGTGCGCCAAGGAATGCCGTCACCGTCCACGTCTTTGTATCGGCCAAAGTCCTTGCCCGCTTCCAGCTCTTGCGCGGTCATGACTTTACCCCGGTCGTACTCGCGTGCCTCGTCCCACTCGAAGGGCTGGCACAGGCGCTGGTTCATGCCGATGTCCAGGTCGGTCATTACAAAAATGGGGGTCTGCAAACGGTCGGCCAAATCCAGCGCAGCGGCTGAGTGATCAAAACATTCGCGGGGGTCTTCGGGGAACAGCAACACATGCTTGGTATCCCCATGCGACGCATAGGCGCACGACAAAATGTCCGCCTGCTGGGTACGCGTGGGCATGCCCGTCGATGGCCCGCCGCGCTGCACGTTGATGATGGTCAGCGGGATCTCCGCAAAGTATGCCAACCCAATGAACTCGGTCATCAGCGACACACCAGGGCCAGAGGTGGCGGTAAACGCTCGCGCGCCATTCCAACCGGCGCCGACCACCATGCCAATGGAGGCGATTTCATCCTCTGCCTGCACGATGGCATAGTTGTTTTGCCCGGTGGACGGGTCAACGCGGTACTTGGTGCAGTACTTTTGGAACGCCTCGGCCACTGAGCTAGACGGGGTGATGGGGTACCAGGCCGCTACGGTGGCCCCACCATAAACGCAACCCAACGCGGCGGCACTATTGCCGTCCACAAATATTTGGTCGCCCACTTTGTCACTGCGCTGCACGCGAATGCCCAGCGGGCCGTTCAAGTGTTCTTTGGCAAAGTCGCGACCCAAATGCAGGGCCCGCACGTTGGAGTCCAGCAGCTTTTCTTTGCCCTTGTATTGCTCGGCAAACAAAGTCTCGATGACTGCGGCCTCAACTTCCAGCAAAACTGACAAGGCGCCCACGTAAATGATGTTCTTGAACAGTTGTCGCTGGCGTGGATCGGGGTAAACCGCATTGGAAATCTCGGTCAATGGCATACCAATCACATGGATGTCATTGCGAAATTTGGACGCGGGCATGGGGCGAGTGCTGTCGTAAAACAAATAGCCACCCGGTTCGATTTCGGCCACGTCGGCATCCCAGGTTTGTGGGTTCATGGCGACCATCATGTCGATGCCACCACGCCGCCCCTGGTAACCGCGCTCACAGACACGCGCTTCGTACCAGGTGGGCAGACCTTGAATATTGCTGGGGAAAATATTGCGGGGGCTCACCGGAACGCCCATGCGCAAAATGGCTTTGGCAAAGAGCTCGTTGGCCGAGGCCGAACCAGAACCATTCACATTGGCAAACTTGATGACAAAGTCGTTAACGGCTTCAATGCGTTTCATGCGGCAACCCTCTCCACATTCCGTTCGTCCTGAGTCCGAACGGCGTTGTTGCGACACGATGGCCCCGCTTTGGTCGTGTTGAGCAAGAAGGTCTGCATGTCCCACGCACCGGTGGGACAGCGCTCAGCACACAAGCCGCAATGCAGGCAAACGTCTTCATCCTTCACCATCACCCGCCCGGTTTTGAGCGCGCCCGACACGTACAGGTCTTGCGCCAAATTAATCGCTGGGGCCTTCAGTCGGGTGCGTAAATCAGGCTCATCGCCGTCGGCCGTGAAGGTGATGCAATCCATCGGGCAGATGTCCACGCAGGCATCACACTCAATGCAGGTTTCCTTGGTGAACACCGTCTGCACATCGCAGTTCAGGCAACGCCCTGCTTCTTTGAACGCGGTCGCGGCATCAAAGCCCAACTCCACCTCTACGCGGATATTGGCCAGCGCCACTTCGGCTTTGGCCCATGGTACTTTGTAGCGCGGGTCGTTGGACGTGTCGTTGTCATAAGACCACTCATGGATGCCCATCTTCGCCGACATCAGATTGGTCATAGGGTCGGGGCGGACGCTGACGTCTTCGCCATGCAAAAACCGGTCGATCGACACAGCGGCTTCGTGGCCATGGGCCACGGCCGTGATGATGTTTTTAGGGCCAAAGGCGGCGTCTCCGCCAAAGAAAACGCGTGAAACAGTGGACTGGAACGTGATCTTGTTCAACACGGGCAAACCCCATTGATCAAACTGAATGTCACTGCCAGATTCAATCCAGGGAAAGGCGTTTTCCTGACCCACAGCAATCAGCACGGCATCGCATTCCACCAGTACCTCAGGCTCGCCAGTAGGCACCAGGCTGCGCTCACCCAGCTCGTTGTAGATGGCTTTGACCACTTCAAACTTCATGCCGGTCAACTTGCCATCGGTATGCTCAAACGACTTGGGTACGTGGAAGTTAAGGATGGGGATGCCCTCATGCTGGGCATCCTCTTTTTCCCAGGGCGAGGCTTTCATCTCGTCAAAACCGCTGCGCACAATGACCTTCACGTCTGTGCCGCCCAGCCTGCGCGCCGAGCGGCAGCAGTCCATGGCCGTGTTGCCGCCCCCCAGCACAATCACCCGCTTGCCAATGCTGGTGATGTGGCCAAAGGAGACCGAGGCCAGCCAATCAATGCCGATATGAATGTTGTCCGTGATCTCTTTGCGGCCCGCAATTGGCAAGTCGCGCCCTCGCGGTGCCCCACAGCCGACAAACACCGCGTCATAACCTTGTTCCAGCAAGCCCGACATGGACTCAATGCGCTGGCCATTTTTGAAGGTCACGCCCAAATCCAGCACGTAGCCGGTTTCTTCATCAATCACCGATTCGGGCAGGCGAAAGCGCGGGATTTGGGTGCGGATAAAGCCACCCGCTTTGGCCTCGCCATCAAACACGGTCACCTCATAACCCAAGGGTGCCAAGTCACGGGCTACCGTCAGCGAAGCAGGCCCGGCCCCAACACAGGCGATGCGTTTGCCGTTGCGGGGAAGTAGCTTGGGCATGCGCTTGGAGACATCGCTTTTCATATCCGCCGCAACGCGCTTGAGGCGGCAAATAGCCACCGGCTCAGGCAAGGTTTTGTTGTCTCCATCGCCCCCATCCCCTTCTTCAACCCGGCTGCGTCGGCAGGCCGGCTCGCAAGGCCGGTCGCAGGTTCGGCCCAAAATGCCGGGGAAGACGTTGGATGCCCAGTTGACCATGTAGGCATCGCTGTAGCGGCCCTGACCGATCAGGCGGATGTACTCTGGAACGGGAGTGTGGGCCGGGCAAGCCCACTGGCAATCGACGACCTTGTGGAAGTAGGCCGGGTTGGCAATATTGGTTGGCTGCAAATCTGTCTCCTTGGTCACTCCCTCGAACACTGCAACACCGCAAAGGTGCTCCGGGGCGCGTGAAAACAGTCTAAAGCCGCCGCATGCAAAAACGCCCCGGGAATATCCCGAGGCGTGTCGCATTTCTGTGAATTTGCGCAAAGATGCTCAAATCGCCCAGCGCCTAACTTTCACTCATCTGTCGTCTAGCTGCCCTGAGCTGCCAACGCCGTGAATGCCAGAACCACCTCGGGTGGTGCCTGAACCAACTCGATCAGCACGCCCTCCCCAGCAATCGGAAACTCCTCATTCGCCTTGGGATGGAGGAAGCAGATATCAAACCCTGCGGCCCCTTTGCGAACCCCGCCAGGCGCAAAGCGCACACCCTTGGCGGTCAGCCACTCCACCGCCGTGGGCAGGTCGTCAATCCACAGGCCCACGTGATTCAAGGGCGTGGTGTGAACGGCAGGCTTCTTGTCTGGGTCGATGGGTTGCATCAAATCCACTTCGACCTTGAACAGGCCCGTACCGATGGCGCAAATATCCTCATCCACGTTCTCGCGCTCACTCACAAAATTACCAGTGACCTCAAGCCCCAGCATGTCCACCCAAAGCTTGCGCAGGCGCTGCTTGTCGGGCCCGCCGATGGCGATCTGCTGGATACCCAGCACCGTGAATGGTCTTTGCATTTGTGGCTTTCAATATTGGCGTTGATGCGAATTCAACTGAGCGCTTGTGCGAACTCCGCCTTTGCGTTTATGCGAACTCTATGATCGGCTGATCCACCGTCAGGCTCTCACCCTTGGCGGCCAGCACCTTACCCACCACACCATCTGCAACGGCAAATAGAACGTTTTCCATCTTCATCGCTTCAATCACAGCAACCCGTTCTCCCGCCTGCACTTTTTGGCCCGGTTGTACGGCCACGTCCACCAGGAGCCCAGGCATGGGCGACAACACATAACGGCTCATGTCTGGCGGTGCCTTGTAGGGCATCAACGCATGTAACTCGGCCGCACGCGGCGACAGTACCAGCGCGTCGATTTGGGTGCCGTTGTGCGCGACGCGAATCGCCAGCGGGTTCTTGGCCCCAAAACTGCCGCGTTCCACTTGTGCGGTGAATGCGGCGCCATTACAACTGCCGCTGATACGCACCTGTCCGAGCCGGTAGTTGCTACAAATTTTGTAGCTGTCTTTGCCCACTGCAACCCGACTTGAGCCGGATTTTCCTTCAAAGTCTGTCACCGACACCTGGGTGGAGGTGGTTTGCCCCTTCTGCCCCAAAGTCACCACCACAAAGTCCTCCCCCACCTCCAGCTCATGGCCTTCCATCTGGCCGGTAATCGCCGTTGCACGGTGGAGGTACTTGCGGTTCACAAAGGCTGCCAGCGCAATCAGGAAATTGGCATCGCTGTGGGGCACGTCTTCTGCCCGGAAGCCGTGCGCGTAGTTTTCAGCAATGAAGCCCGTATTGAAGTCACCCGCCACAAACTTGGGGTGCGCCAGCAAAG
>JANOLC010000585.1:0-2846 GCA_031419575.1 Burkholderiales bacterium
GTGGAGGGAAGATTCGCCAGAGGCTGACACTGGCCTGCCCCGTGGCATGCAGCTGGTGGCCCGCCATCCCCGCTGCGGTGTGTGCATCATGCATATGCATCGCGATCCGCAGACCATGCAGGTGACCCCCATGACAGGGGATGTGGTGTCCCAGGTGCTATATTTTTGGAAGCAAACTATTCAACAAATACGGGGACTTGGGGTAGAAAACACTCGCATTGTGCTGGACCCTGGCATTGGTTTCGGTAAAACCGTCAAACAGAATTTTGAGTTGTTGGCGCGCCAGTCCGAGCTGATGGAGACCGGCTTCCCGCTGTTGGTGGGTTGGTCTCGCAAGTCGTCATTGGCAGCCATTGTCAGCACTTCGCTGGCGACGCTTGCTACGCTGGATGTGCGTGATCGCATGGTGCCCAGTGTGGCAGCGGCGCTGCTGTCGGTGGAGCGCGGTGCGCGCATTGTGCGGGTGCACGACGTGCGCGAAACCGTGCAGGCGCTGAAGGTGTTGGGGGCTGTCAACGGCTCGCTATAAAGTAGCAGGCCTGTGAGGCACTAAGCCTGCAAACCAAATCAGATCCAATTCAATAGACCACAGAGAGAACGCGCCCCATGACAAGACAATATTTCGGCACAGACGGCATTCGTGGCACGGTGGGACAAGCGCCTATCACCCCTGATTTCGTGATGCGTCTGGCCCATGCAGTAGGCCGGGTGCTCAAGCGTACCGAGTCACGCCCCACGGTGCTGATTGGCAAGGACACCCGCATCTCGGGTTACATGCTGGAAAGTGCGCTGGAAAGCGGCTTTAATTCGGCCGGTGTTGATGTGGTGCTGCTCGGCCCCCTGCCGACGCCTGGCGTAGCCTACCTGACCCGCGCACAACGCGCTTCGCTGGGTGTAGTGATCAGCGCCAGCCACAACCCGTTTGGCGATAACGGCATCAAATTTTTCAGCGCGCAGGGCACTAAACTGCCAGATGCCTGGGAGTTGGATGTGGAAGCGGCCCTGGAGGAACCCCCCGTGTGGGCTGATTCCGCCAGTCTGGGCCGTACTCGCCGCCTGGACGATGCCGCAGGCCGGTACATCGAATTTTGCAAAAGCACCTTTGCCAACGACTTGACGCTCAAGGGAATGAAAATTGTGGTGGACGGTGCGCATGGCGCGGCCTATCAGGTCGCACCCAAGGTGTTTCACGAACTCGGTGCCGAGGTCATTGCCATTGGTTGTGCACCGGACGGTCTGAACATCAACCTCAATGTGGGTGCCACGCACCCGCAGGCGCTGGTGGCAGCCGTCAAGGCCCACCGTGCGGACTACGGCATCGCGCTCGATGGAGATGCTGACCGCTTGCAAGTGGTTGATGCTCATGGGCGGCTGTTCAACGGTGACGAAATTTTGTATCTGATGGTTAAAGAGCGTCTGTCCCGCGGTGGCAAATTTCCTCCCAAACGCATGGCAGATGCCGTGCCCGGCGTGGTGGGTACCTTGATGACCAATATGGCGGTTGAATTGGCGTTGAAAGCCAAAGGCGTTGAGCTGGTGCGGGCCAAGGTAGGTGACCGATATGTGCTTGAAGAGCTGGAGCAACGCGGCTGGTTGTTGGGCGGTGAGGGCTCGGGTCACCTGCTGGCGTTGGACAAACACACCACGGGTGACGGCCTGGTGTCCGCGTTGCAAGTGTTGCAAGCCTGCATTCGCAGCGGGCAGACCTTGAGCGAGCTGCTGGCTGACGTGATCTTATTTCCCCAGGTCTTGATCAACGTGCGTCTACAACCCGGCCAAGACTGGAAGAGCAATACCAAAATGGCCGATGAGACCAAGGTGGTGGAGGCTGAGCTGGCCGACACCGGCCGCGTGTTGATTCGCGCCAGCGGCACCGAACCTCTGGTGCGGGTGATGGTGGAAGCGCGTGACCCAGTGCAAGCTCAGGCCTGCGCCCAACGCATTGCCGACTGCCTGGCCGCGTGAGGCTGTGAACATGGCTGTGAATGTCCTTCAGGTGGATTACGCCAACCCGGTTCACGCAGCGGCCTTAGTGGTATTGCTGGACGCTTATGCCCAAGATCCGATGGGCGGTGGTCATGGCTTGAGTGACTATGCCAAAGCCAACCTTGTGCCCTCATTGGCCGCAAGGCCCCAAGCCTACAGTGTGCTGGCTTTTGTGGACCACCAGCCTGCGGGTTTGGTGAACTGCATTGAAGGTTTCTCTACGTTCGCCTGTCGCCCGCTGGTCAATGTGCATGACGTGGCTGTGTTGCCGCAATATCGCGGGCAAGGTGTTGCGGAAAAAATGCTGGTGCTGGCTGAGGTGCTGGCCGTTAAACGCGGCGCCTGCAAACTCACGCTGGAAGTGCTGTCCGGCAACGTGGGTGCGGCGCGCTTGTATGAGCGTATCGGTTTCGCCGCTTACCAGTTGGACCCCGCCATGGGGCAGGCCAGATTTATGCAAAAGCTGCTGAACTAATCTTTGAACTGACCTCTACAGTGACGCCAGCACCCGCCTCCATCTGGTACACCCTGCGCCATCGGCAGTTCCGGGGGCTGTGGGTTAGCAGCGGTATCTACTTCATTGGCAACGCCATGCAGACCATGGCAGCCTCGTGGATGATGATTGAGATCACTGGTTCGTCCTTTTTGGCCGCGCTGGTGCAGACGGCGGTTTTTTTGCCTATGTTTCTGCTGTCGCTGCCGGCAGGGGTTTGGGCCGACATTACCGACCGCAGGCGATTGATTTTGGTAGCCCTCATCGTGCAGGCCACCGCAGGCGTGCTGTTGTCCCTGTTGATGTTTTTGGGTGTGGCCGGGCCCGCCACCTTGCTGGTCATGATCTTTGTGGCGGGCAGTTGTAC
>JANOLC010000586.1:0-3253 GCA_031419575.1 Burkholderiales bacterium
TTGCCGCACTGGCTGAGTTTTACAACAGCCTTAACCCAGCGCAGCAGCAAAAGGTGCGCGAGTACATGGACGGGCGAGGCCGCTGGTTTGGGCGTAGTTAACTCATGGAAAATGCGGTACGCACCGCATCCTGCTGATTGACGACGACACCCAACTCGGCGGCCCGCTGGCCGCTTATTTCGCGCGTTTTGACATGGCACTGGAGTGCGCCCTGCGCCCCAGCGATGGCTTGGCGCGCCTTCAGCAAGGCGGCATTGACGCAGCCATACTGGACGTGATGCTCCCCGTTCGGGCTGAGCCTGTCGAAGCCTACCCTTCGACGGGCTCAGGGCGAACGGGAGTGTTTCGGTGGTTGCTGCGCAGGAATCCCGCGCCGTTTATGGCACCGGCACCCATTTTCTTCAACCAGAACCTGGTCATGGAATACGGCCACCCCCAGGCCGTGGCCGATGGCGTGAATGTCAACTACGACGTGTACCGCATCCGTACCCAGGTCAGCGAGCAGGGTGCGCAGGTGCCAGAGCCGTGGGCACCCGTGCAGCCAGCGCACAGGCCCCGGGGACTATGAGCTACCGCGTGAAGCCGTGGCTGAAGCCATCGTCAACGCCGTGGTGCACCGGGACTACACCTCCAACGCGTCGGTGCAAGTCATGCTGTTTGCAGACCGGCTCGAAATCTGGAACCCCGGCGAGCTGCCCCCGCAGCCAGCGCATTGCCGAGCCGCTGTTTTTGGCCCGCTACATTGAAAAGGCAGGCACCGGCACGCTGGACATGATCAGCCAGTGCGCCGAGGCCGGCTTGCCAGCGCCAGAGTTTCGGCAAGACGGTGGGCAATTTATCCAGACCTTGTGGCGACCCAAAGGTGCGGCGGATGTTGTTGGGGTGACTACGGCAGGCACCAAGCCAGGGACCAAGTCGGGACCAAGTCAAAATCCTCTCCAAAGCCAGCACTGGTGCGGCGTTGACCGAATTGATGACCGTGGCCGAAAGAACCAATCGAACCAAGTTCAGGGACCAAGTCATCCAGCCATTGATGGACCAAGGCTTGCTGGAAATAACCTTGCCTGACAAACCCACCAGCAGCCAGCAAAAATACCGCGTCACCGTGCAAGGTGCGGCGTGGTTGGCCAATCGGGCCATAAAGGGGCCAAAAGGGCCATGAGCGGTATGAAATTCAAAAAACAAAACATGACCCGCGTCTACCAGCTGTTTGGCGCGGAACTGCCCAATGGGCTTGAGGCGATGAATCGGGAGTTGGCGGCATAATCCCAGCGGGAACACCATGATCAGCCTCATCGAACAACACCGCCCCGAAGTTGCCTCACTGTGCAGCCGTTTTGGCGTGCAAAGTCTGGAGGTTTTTGGCTCGGCGGCCAATGGCGCGTTTGACCCTACGACTAGCGACATTGATTTCTTGGTCGAGTTCAGCCCCGAAGACACGGGCAGCCTTTTTCACCGTTACTTCGGGTTGCAGGAAGCACTAACGAATGTGTTTCACCGCAAGATTGATTTGGTGTCGGCAAGCGCGCTGAGCAACCCGTATTTCATTGCCGCAGTGAACCATTCACGCCAAACCGTCTATGCATCTGCGCGCGCCCAAGCTGCTTGAAGACATCCGCAACGCGGCGGACTTTGTCAAGACCGCAACCGATGGCGTGGTGTTGCATCAATTCAAGCAAAACCGCATGCTGCGTCAGGCAGTGGAACGCAACTTTGAAATCATCGGTGAAGCCATGCGCCGTCTTGAAAAAGACGACCCCGACACTGTTGCTCGCATCACCGACTACCGCCGCATCATTGCGTTTCGCAATGTGTTGATTCACGGCTACGACGTGATCGACCCCGCCATCGTCTGGAGCGCTATTGAAGATGACCTTGCGCCTTTGCTAGCGGATGTGCAGGTGCTGTTGGGCCTGCGGGTTGAGCGTGGATAAGCTGCCCGGCCCCATCCGCTGGTTTTTCAAGTGGCCTGCTCATGCACACACTGCACTCTGAAGTTGTGAAATCGCAATACCATGCCCAAGCTCTTGGGAGCACGGTGGCGCACATCAATGTTGGCGACGTTAGGCGATTCGCCATTCCCATACCACCTTTGAAAGAGCAGCACCGTATCCTTGCTGAAGTTGACCGACGCCTGTCCCTTATTCGAGGCGTTGAGGCGGAAGTCGACAGCAATTTGACGCGTGCCATGAGGCAATACCTCACGGAGCTTGATCCAAAGAAAGCAGAGATTTTTATGGCGTTGATGCGCGATCAACGTGCCCAACGTTGTTTGGTGCAGTCCACCATGAGCACCGAGAAAGATGTGATTGAGCGCGATGATTTCTGGGCTACCACCAGCAACAAGCAGCTCAACTTTGTGCAGCACATCAAGACCCTGCTCAAGCAGCATGGCCGCGCGGCGGTGGTACTGCCGGACAACGTGCTGTTTGAGGGCGGTGCGGGTGAGACCATCCGCAAAAAGCTACTGCACGAGTGCGATGTGCATACGCTCCTGCGCTTGCCCACTGGCCTGTTTTACGCCCAGGGCGTGAAGGCCAATGTGGTGTTCTTTGAGCGTAAGCCCGCGAGTGAAACCCCATGGACCCAAAAGCTGTGGATTTACGACCTGCGCACCAATCAGCATTTCACGCTGAAGACCAACCCGCTCAGGCGCGAGCATCTGGATGAGTTCGTCAAGCTTTACAACCCGGCCAACCGGCACGGCCGCAAGACAACCTGGTCTATCGAGACGCCGGATGGCCGCTGGCGCGCCTACGACTACGCCGACCTGATTGCGCGGGACAAGGCCAGCCTGGACATTTTCTGGCTCAAGGACGATTCGCTGGCCGACAGCGACAATCTGCCGCCACCCGATGAGATTGCCCAGGAAATCGTGGACGATCTGGAGGCCACGCTGGAGCAGTTCCGGCTGATCGCCGGCGACCTCCAAACTGAACCCGCCTGACCATTCACTCAACCAACCATCTGTACATTGCCGAAACTATGCAAACGCCGTCTCGCTCCCTCAATCTCACCGGTGCCTCCAATTTTCGCGACCTGGGCGGTTACGTGGGGCAGGGCGGTCGGGCTTTGCGTTGGCGGCGGCTGTTCCGCTCGGACCATCTGGCGGCGCTGACGGTTGACGATGTGGCGCAGTTGTCCGGGCTGGGTGTAGGGCGGGTGTTTGACTTTCGGGGTGTGGACGAACGTGCCCCGACGCCCTGTGCGCTGCCCGGCGCGCAGGTGGTGTCGCTGGCGATTGAGCCCACCG
>JANOLC010000587.1:0-7900 GCA_031419575.1 Burkholderiales bacterium
CAACAAAAATTACTCCTCCTGGTCCATGCGCCCCTGGGTGCTGCTTAAGCAGGCGGGCATCCCATTTGAAGAGGTCATGGTGCGTTTTGATTCGTTTGATGCGGGTTCTGAATTCAAAAAAATGCTTGACCCCATCAACCCGGTCGGCAAAGTGCCTGTGCTGGTCATTGACGACTTTGCAGTATGGGACACCCTGGCGATTGCCGAGTATGTGGCCGAGACCTATCCCGACAAAAACCTGTGGCCCACCCCTGCAAAAGCCCGCGCACGCGCACGTAGCGTCTGTGCCGAGATGCATTCCGGCTTGAGTGGCCTGCGCAGCAACTGCCACATGAACATCGAAGCCGCCCTGCCTGACATTGGCCAACTGGTCTGGCGCGACAAGCCTGCCGTGCGCGCGGATGTAGCCCGCGTCACCGCCATGTGGAGCACTCTGCTGCAAGAACACGGCGGCCCCATGCTGTTTGGCAACTTCAGCGTGGCGGATGCCTACTTTGCCCCGGTGTGCATGCGCCTGAAAACCTACGCCCTGCCCGTGCCGCCGGTGATTACCGCCTACGTGGAGCGGGTCTGCGCTCTGCCCGGTGTCAAAGCCTGGATTGACGACGCACTGGAGGAACACGACTTTCTGGACTTTGAAGAGCCCTACCGGCTGGCGCGGTAGTTGGAGTCATCACCATGCAAATCTACCTGGTCGGCGGTGCGGTTCGGGATGCCCTGCTGGGCCTGCCCGTGCAGGACCGCGACTGGGTGGTGGTGGGCGCAACCCCGCAACAAATGGTGGACTTGGGCTACCTGCCCGTGGGCAAAGACTTCCCCGTCTTCCTGCACCCCACCACGCACGAGGAATACGCCCTGGCCCGCACCGAGCGCAAAACCGCGCCCGGCTACAAAGGCTTTGCCGTGCACACCGCGCCAGACGTGACATTGGAGCAAGACCTGGCGCGGCGCGATCTCACTATTAATTCAATAGCTAACTATTCAATAGATACGGGGACTTCAGGTACTTTTGACTCACTGATTGACCCCTACAACGGTCAAAAGGACATTCAGGCGAAGGTACTGCGCCACGTCACCGACGCCTTCCGCGAAGACCCGGTGCGCATCCTGCGGGTGGCCCGGTTTGCCGCCCGCTTCATCGACTTCACCGTCGCGCCAGAAACCATGTTGCTCATGCAAGACATGGTCGCCCATGGCGAGGCCGATCATTTAGTCGCCGAGCGCGTCTGGCAAGAGCTGGCCAAGGGCTTGATGGAAGCCGCCCCGTCATGCATGTTCAACGTGCTGCGCGATTGCCACGCCCTCAAAGTCTTGCTGCCCGAGCTGGATGCCCTGTGGGGCGTGCCCCAGCGCGACGACTACCACCCCGAGATCGACACCGGCATTCACGTGATGATGGTGCTGGACATGGCCGCGCGGCTCAACGCCCCCTTGCCCGTGCGGTTTGCCTGCCTGGTGCACGACCTGGGCAAGGGCACCACCCCCGCTGATATCTTGCCGCGCCACATCCTGCACGAAGAGCGCAGCGCCAAATTAGCCAAAACCGTTTGCCAGCGCCTGCGAATTCCCACCGAATGCAGGGAGCTGGCCGATGTGGTGGCACGCGAGCACGGCAACATCCACCGCAGCGGCGACTTCCGCGCCAGCGCCACCGTGCGCCTGCTGGAGCGCTGTGATGCCTTGCGCAAACCGCAGCGCTTTGCCGACATTCTGCTGGCCTGCGAGTGTGACGCCCGTGGCCGCCTGGGCTTGAGTGAATCCGCCTACCCGCAGCGCCCACGCTTGCTGGCTGCCTTGCAGGCCGCGCAGTCAGTTGCTACAAATGTAATAGCTGAGAATGCCCTGTTGGCAGGGACTTCAGGTCAAAAAGTGGGTGAAATCATCCACGCAGCACGGGTGCAGGCGGTCGCGGCGATCTAATCTGTTACCAGCGCCAAGGCGCCAAAGTCGCCTACTTTGTCGCCCAACCCCGCGCTCACCAACTCACAACCGTCCGTCAAGGCAGGCAGTTTGCCTTTGATAAACGCCTGCAGCCGGGGCAGCAAAAATTCGCGGTGGTGGTTGTACACGCTGCCGCCCATGCTGATGCGCTGCAAATCCAGCGTGACGATCAGGTTGTAGAGCGTACGACCCATCACGTGGCACAGGTCGTCCACAATGGCCAAGGCCCTTGCATCACCTGACTTGGCCGCTGTCAAAAGCGCAGCAGCGTCAGAGTAACCCAGCGCACCAAAACGCCTGGGAATGGCATTGCCCGCCACCAGCGCCTCCACATCACCGACGTTGCCGCAGCCGCACAGCGCATCGTCGTTGTCCGCCACAAACATGTGGCCCGCGTGGCCGGCGTTGCCGTTTTTGCCGCGCAAGATGTGGCCGTCCACACACAGCCCCATGCCGATACCGGTGCTCCAGGTCACATAAGCGCAGTGGGACAGCGGCTGGCCGTTGTTTTGCAGGGCACCCCAGCGGCGCTCGGCCTCCAGTGCACCAATGCCGTCATTTTCAACCCGCACGCGCCCAAACGTCGCCCGCAAGGGGGCTTCAAGCAGGGCTGATTGCCAGTCGTTGGGCAAACCGCGCGCCGGTCCCGCCAGACCACCGCAAATATTGGGAGCCGCTAGTTCCACCAAGCCATCGCGCATCACAAACGGGCCGCAAGACGACACACCCACGGCTGAAATGCTGGAACCG
The DNA here is from genome assembly GCA_031419575.1 of Burkholderiales bacterium. Taxonomy (GTDB): domain Bacteria; phylum Pseudomonadota; class Gammaproteobacteria; order Burkholderiales; family Burkholderiaceae_C; genus JANYCG01. The sequence goes on from JANOLC010000587.1 coordinate 2,692, forward strand.
CTCAAACCCACGCTGGCGCAGCTTTGCCTAATCAGGCGGATGATTTGCTGGCTCAGCGCGTCTGGTGCGCCTTCTTTGGCCGTGGGCTCGGTCACGCGGCCCCGGATGCCGTTGCGGTCGGCCACGCTGACAGCGACTTTGGTGCCGCCAATGTCTACGCAGGCCTTCAAGCCGGTGATGTTGGCGAAGGCAGCCGGGCCCAGGGTGTCCGTGTCGTCAAGCGGTGAAGTAATCGATGTGTTCAATCCAAAGTCCCAGAGAGAAGAGTGGTACGTGTATCGATATTGTGCCTTTGTCTTGCACCCTTCCAAAAGGGTGAAACGCACTGTGTCAATTTCGGCCGTAGTCGTCTTGCAGACGCACGATGTCATCCTCGCCCAAATAAGCCCCAAACTGCACTTCCACAATTTCAACCATGTCGGCCGTGTGATTGGCGAGGCGGTGGACTTCACCCAACGCAATGTCAATGTGCTCGCCAGACTTCATGCTCAACACCCGGTCGCCCACTGTCACCTCTGCGGTGCCCACCACCACCACCCAGTGCTCAGCCCGTTGAAGGTGTTTTTGCAGGCTGATTTTTTGACCCGGCAACACACCAATGCGTTTGATCTTGTTGCCCGGCACTTCGGAAACAGTCTCATACCAGCCCCAGGGGCGGGCAGTGCGCTCAATGGTTTCGGTGCGTGTGGTGGTGGGGTTGGTCATGGTGCGTTGGCTGAGTTGGAGAGTGGCCTGAGGAGACATTCCGCGCCGACAATCCTAACGCGCCTGAAACCACCGAGTTACAGCTGGGGTACAGCCAACTCACCGGGTCAAATCAAGTCCCCTTACCAGAGGTGAGACAGCGCACTGGCCAAAAAACTCAGCAGCAAGGTCGTGCTGACCGGCAAGAACCATTCCCGCCCGAATAGCTTGAAGCGGAAGTCACCGGGCAGCTTGCAAAAACCCAGGCGCGTCAGCAACGGGGCAAATCCGTTGATCAGCACCAAGGCGAGCAGAACGACAAAGATCCAGCGCAACAAGAGGCTTCCTACAGCGTGTGGGTGCGGTCACCCTGCGCAAAACCAATGGCTTCCCACATCTCGGCATTCTGCGGCCGCTTGGCAAACCCGATGACTTTGAACAACTCACCCATTTCGTGTTCCATGATGAGTTTTTGCGCCATGGATTTGTCGGCCAGGGTCGCGTCAGCAAGCCGCGTCAGCAAGCCGCAATTCATCAAAAAACGCGCTTGCGTGCAGTAACCCAGCACATCCAGACCCGCATCTTGCCCAGCGAGCGCAATGCCGGAGAAGTTGACATGGGCCGTGATGTCTTTCAGGCCCACATCAGCCAGAGGGTTGCCATCGGCCTGGTGCGCACGGTGGCACATGACCGTGCCCATGTGGCGCTGCGGGTGGTAGTACTCGGACTCGGGGAACCCGTAGTCCAGAAAGAACGCAGCGCCCACGGTGAGGCGGTCCGCCAGCGTGTTGATGAATGCCTCGGCTTGTGGATGGATCTCGGTCAGGTAATCGTGCGGGCCGGGGATTTCAACTGGGGGGCGCAAGGTGGTGGGGGCATCGGCCCACGTCAATTGAGGGATGCCGTCATTGTCCGGAGCCAGCGCCACACCACGTTCAAACCACTGGCCACTCTGGCGAAACAACAGCTTCACCGGCATGGCATCCAGCACTTCATTGCCCACCACCACGCCCTGCATAGCAGCAGGCAACTCATCAACCCAACGCACTTTGCCTGCATGGACTTGCAGCAAGGTTTGTTGACGCTCCCGCAGGCTGCCCGACAAGTCAACGATGGTGTAGGAGTCAATGACCACATTCAGGCGCGCCAACTCATCGAGCAATTGCAAAGCCAGCGCGCCGGAGCCCGCGCCAAACTCCCACACTTGGGTGGTCTGGCTCACCTGCAACGCTTGTGCCACCTGCGTGGCCAGGGTTTGGCCAAACAGGGGGGTCATCTCGGGGGCGGTTACAAAGTCACTGCCCTCCCCCTTGACACCTGCGGGCATAGTGCCAAACTTGGCGCTGCTGTTGGCGTAGTAACCCAAGCCGGGTGTGTACAAGGCGCGGACCATGAAGGCGTCAAAACCCATCCAACCCCCACTGGCTTTGAGGTCGCCGTCGATAATGCTCAACAGCGTCTGGTTGGGCTCCAACAGGCGTGCGAGTAAGTCATTGTTCAACATCGTCCGGCAATTATCGCAATGAAAAAAAGAGTGTTGAAACGCGTGCTGGTGACCGGCGGCGGCATGCGCCTGGGTGCCGCCATTGGTGAAACCTTTGCCCATGCGGGCTGGCATGTGTTGTGCCACTACCGCAGCGGGCAAGAGGAGGCACTCGCCCTGTGCCAGCGCCTGCGCCAACAAGGCCATGAGGCCGACACCATTTATGCCGACCTGGCCAAGCCGGACGATTGCACGGTGATGATGGCCACCATTGCCAAAACCTGGGGCGGGCTGGATGCGCTGGTCAACAACGCGTCACTGTTTATACCCGACACCGGGCGCGACTTTGAGGTGCCGCAAGCCGCCGAGCAATTGCAGGTGAATCTGCTGGCCCCGTTGTCGCTGGCCAGGATGATGGCAGCCATGAACGCGACGACAACGGGACCCGGCACCGACGCCTGCGCCATTCACATCCTGGATCAGAAGGTTTACAACCTGAACCCGGATTACTTTTCCTACACCGTGTCCAAGCTGGCGCTGGAGCGCGCCGTCAGTTTGCAAGCGCAATCGCTGGCACCCCAAGTGCGGGTATGTGGCGTGGCACCGGGTCTGATGTATTTGAGCGGCCCGCAGTCGGTTGACAACTTCAACCGCGCTGCCAGTGCCAACCTGTTGCGCCGCCCCACGGACCCTTTTGACGTGGCCAAAACCTGTCTGTTTTTGGCCAGTACCCCCAGCATCACCGGTACCACGGTCACGGTCGATAATGGCCAACACCTCGTTCCCCTGCCCCGCGACATCATGTTTGTGGTGGACGACCTTCTGAAACAACACGCCCTATGAATGAATTAGCTCACCGTGATTTAAACCTGACTTGCCGCCGGCTTTTCCTGCGCAACTACGAGGTGTGGGTCAACATCGGCGTGCATGATTTTGAGAAGAAGGCCGAGCAACGCGTGGTCATCAACATCGACCTGCACGTGCCATTTGCCATCTCAACGCCAACCCAAGATGACCTGGCCGAGGTGGTGGACTACGACTTCATGCGCAGCACCATTGCCAAGCGCATTGCCCGTGGGCACATTCATTTGCAGGAAACCCTGGTGGATGAAATTGCCACCACGCTGCTGTCGCACCCCAAAGTGCACGCCGTGCGGGTATCGACCGAGAAGCCCGATGTTTACCCCGACTGTGACGCGGTGGGGGTTGAAGTTTTCCGGGTTAAGGCGGGGCTGTGAGCATGAGCGACAACATGAGTGCCGGTGTGAGCACCAGCAAAAGCGTGACAGCGCAAAAGCTGGAAAAACGCCTGTGCCGCCAAGTAGGCCAGGCCATCATCGAATACAACATGATCGAGGAGGGCGACAAGGTCATGGTGTGTGTGAGCGGCGGCAAGGACAGCTATGCCATGCTGGACATATTGCTCAAGCTCAAGGCCCGTGCACCCATCCACTTCGACATCATTGCGGTCAACCTTGACCAGAAGCAGCCCGGCTTTCCGGCTGACGTGTTGCCCACCTACCTGACTGCACTGGGCGTGCCGTTTCACATCGAAAACCAGGATACCTATAGCATCGTCAAGCGTGTGATTCCTGAAGGTAAAACCACCTGCGGCCTGTGCAGCCGCCTGCGCCGGGGCATTTTGTACCGCGTGGCAGACGAGTTGGGTGCCACCAAAATTGCGTTGGGTCACCACCGTGATGACATGCTTCAAACGTTTTTTCTGAATATGTTTTTCGCTGGCAAGTTGAAAAGCATGCCGCCCAAGCTGGTGAGTGATACCGGCAAACACATCGTGATACGGCCCATGGCGTTTTGCGAAGAAAAGGACCTGACGCATTGGGCCGAACAACGCGCCTTCCCCATCATCCCCTGCACGCTGTGCGGTAGCCAGGAGAACCTGCAACGCAAGCAAGTGGGGGCCATGCTGCGGGACTGGGAGAAGCAATTCCCCGGCCGCATCGAGAGCATGTTCACCGCCCTGCAAAACGTGGTGCCCTCGCATTTGCTGGATCTGAAGCGGCATGATTTCAAGGGCATCAAGGCCACCGGCGAGGCTGATAAAGACGGTGACATGGCGTTTGACCCAGAGACGTTTCCCGAACCCAACTTTCAAGGCATGCCGAGCTTTTCAGGCTTGAAGATTTTGCAGCCCTTGCAAACTATGCCGTCGCTGGACACCTTGCAAGTGGTAACGATATAGCCCCTTAGACCCCTGCGCGCCACTTTGCAACATGCCTCATCACTTTGACCAACCCACCCGCATCATCGCCATCCGCCACGGTGAAACCGCCTGGAACGTGGACACCCGCATCCAGGGCCAGCTTGACATCGGGCTGAACGACACCGGCCGCTGGCAGGCCCAGCGCGTGGCGTCGGCATTGGCGGGCGAACCCATCAACGCGATCTACACCAGCGACCTGTACCGCGCCTGGGACACGGCCAACGCGGTGTCAATGGCGACCGGCGTGGCGCTGCAGTCAGAGCCCAATTTGCGTGAACGCGGCTTTGGCGTGTTTGAGGGCAAAACCTTCTCGGAGATCGAGGCACACTGGCCCGACCAGGCCTTGCTGTGGCGCAAACGGCAGCCCGACTTTGCCCCCGAGGGCGGCGAGTCACTGCTCGTCATGCGTGATCGGATTCAAGGCGTGGTCGATCGGCTGGCCACCCAACACCCAGGTCAGTTAATTGTGATGGTCGCCCATGGCGGCGTGATGGATGCGTTGTACCGCCTGGCCACGCGCCAGGACATTCAGGCCCCCCGCACCTGGGAGCTGGGCAACGCCGCCATCAACCGCCTATTGTGGACACCCGACGGGTTAACCCTTGTGGGCTGGGCCGATACCTTTCATCTTGAAAACAACGAGGGGCTGGCGGTGTAAATCCCGCTCAATTCAAATCCCGCTCAACTCAATCTCGTCAAATACACCGCTCCCCAAAAAAATGAATCACTAACACGACTGAAGGTTGTCAGATTTCAAACAACCCCTCATTGGTCTTGGGCGGCGTTACCCCCAGGTGTCTGTACGCCGCCAGCGTGGC
>JANOLC010000588.1:0-5595 GCA_031419575.1 Burkholderiales bacterium
CGCGTCGTGCCCGGCGTTCACCAGCTCCAGCATGCCGGATTCAACGTCCAGCACGCCCAGTAGCAGCGTGACAAACAACATACCCACGTTTTCGCGCGACAAGTCTTCATTGGCTGCCATCACCACGTGAGCGGGGCCGCCCTGGAGCCGAAGTGAAAAGCTTTTGGCCAAGGTTTTGGTAACGGCCATGAACAGGCTGGCCGGCACACCCTTGCCCGATACGTCGGCCACTACAAAACACAGGCGGCGGCTGTCAATCATGAAGAAGTCGTAGAGGTCTCCACCCACCTCACGCGCAGGCTCCAGCAGTGTGGCGAACTCGAAACGCCGCTCTTGGGGAAAAGCCTTGGTTGCGTCTGGCAAAGACCCCAACTGAATATCCCGGGCAGCCGCCAACTCACCCGCAACGCGGGCCGCATTCTCCCGCAATTGCTGCTGGGCAATGGCCAAGCGCTGGTTGTCGCGCTCAGTCTCCAGCATGGAGCTTGAGACCAGGCTAAGCAATACCACCGCGTAACCGATCACAACCGTTGTCGCATCAAACATCCAGCCGAGCTTTGCAAACATCACAAACCCAGCAACCATCAAGGCCGCGCATCCGCCCAGTAGCAACCAGCCCGATGCCTTGGGCAGTTTGGTCGTCAAAGGGGTATTCACGGTTCGCCGCTTTTGCGGTATCAGCCACACCATTAGCAAGCCCATGACCAGCAAGACAGATATCTCGGCGCCTTTCATCCACCACGGGCGCAGAAGGAAGCGCCCTTCCAGAAAGCTTTCAATCATCTGGGCCTGTATCTCGATGCCCGGCACCAACTGGCCCAGCGGCGTGTTGCGCCGGTCATTCAACCCCGACCCGGTCAGCCCAACCAGCACCAGCTTGCTCTCGAGTGCATCGGCCCCAACTCGCCCTTCCAACACGGCTGACGCAGACACTTGCCGCGACGCATCCTTGCTATTGCGCTGCGTGAAATGGAGCCAGACATCGCCCGTGGTTTGGGTTGGAATCGTCAAATCCGCCACGCTCACGTGCGATATACCATGGGCGTCGACGGCCACTTCCACAGCAGGTTCACCCGTCGCCACGCGTAACATCTCGATGGCCATGGAAGGTAGCACCTGGCCGTTAACCCCCATGGCCAATGGAATGCGACGGATCACGGTTTGGCCTGCATCCACGCTCAGCATGGCCTGTCCGCGCGCTGCCGCCTGTAGCTCGGGCAAGCTAGCCAGCACCCAGGGAAAGTTAAGCAAATGGGGCAATGCGTCACCCCCCGACACTTTGACCGGTGCAGCCCGCAGGCCATTGCTGGTGGTTTGGGTTTCCTGATTGAACCCGGCAGCGCCCAGCACGGTGGGGGCTGCTTTCAGTGACTGCACCAAGCGGGCTTCATGACTGGGCAACTGGCGCAACGCGTCCGCCAGAATCTCGTTGCCGGGGGCCAGGTTGTCTGCCACCCGGGCTGGCGAAGTCTGATCCAGCTCAGGCATGTAAAGGTCAAGCCCGATGGCAAATGGCCTGTGTGCGGCAATTTTGTCAATCAACAGCGCCAGCCGGTCGCGGGGCCAGGGCCATTGACCCACTGCCTTCAGGCTGCGTTCGTCAATTTCAACGATGGTTACGGGTTGGGTCAGGCGGTTGCGGGGCACCACATGCTGGTAGCTATCAAACAGGGACTGGCGGGCAGCTGCAAAGGGCGCTCCCACAAAATCAAAAACCTGCTCGCCTGCGGTGCCATGCCATGCGGGTGACCGGGTCAACTCGCTGGCCAAGCTGGCAATAGCAACTGCCACCAGAATCATTACCGCCACCAGCCGCCCGCGCCAAGCCAGAAAAACCCATTGCAGCAGGTAGAAAAAAGCGTTCAAAGGATTAACTCTAAGCCGTCCCAGGCCGACAGAACCTCTAGCGCAAAACCGTCACGAGTGATTTCTTCAAAGCGCCGAGTCTCATTCAGCACTGCCTGAATTTGGGAGTCGGTGTAAGCGGGTTCATGGTGAAACATGACCAGGCGCTTGGCAGCGGCTTCTTGGCACAACTCAACCCCCACAATATTGCTGGAGTGACCCCAATCCGCTTTGATTGATATCGCATCCGCCAGCGAATACATGGCGTCAAACACCACCGCGTCAGCCCCCGAAAAAAACTTCACAATGCCCGCGCGCTCGGCCTCATCGTCCAGCTGGTGTTCGGAGTCGGTGGTGTAAACCATGCTGCGCCCGCTGTGCTCAAAACGCCAGCCATACGAATCACCGGCATGACGTTGCAGGCGGGCGGACACCCGAAGGCCTGCAATGTTGTAAACCGTGTCCGGAGACAGAACGTCAAACTCAATCGTGGCACCCAGTTGCTCAAAGGTCACAGGGAACGACGGCGCACCTTGCTGTCGCCTGAATGCATGCTCCACTTCTTTGTGGCATGAATGAATGATGATGCGATTGCCAGGGATGTAGACCGGGGTAAAAAACGGGAACCCCATGATGTGATCCCAGTGCAAATGGGACATGAACAAGTGGTAGGTTTGGGGCGTGCCTGGCCCGTATTGCGCCAGCATGGCCTGCCCCAAAGGCCGGATGCCTGTGCCCGAATCCAGAATAACGTGCTCGCCCCCGTCGGCGATGATTTGCACGCAACTGGAATGACCGCCAAAGGTGCCGAAACCATCAAAACCCAATGAGTCGATGTAGGCATCGACATTGTTGGGTGTGAGCGGTGCCTGAGTGGCTGCCCCCAGCAAGGCATGGCGGATTTTGGCGCGAACGTCAGACGTCGTCATCGACACGGGAATGGAACCTCGCGTTCCCCAGAACTTGACTTTCATGAGGCCAGCGCCACGGCCGCCTCATCCGCACTGCCGAACACTTTCAGCACCAAATTGAAGCGACTCACCAGAAAGACCTCGCTGACCACCGGTGTCAAAGCGGCCACAGCAATTTTTCCCTGTTGAGCCTTGACCTGTTTGGCCGCCAGCATCAGGACGCGCAACCCCACACTGCTGATGAAATCAACACCCGAGAAATCGAGCACCAAGGGCGTTCCAGAGGAATTGCACAGCAGCAAGTGCGGCGCCAACGCCACTTCAAAGGCATTGGCATGGGCATGGTCGATGCGCCCTTGTGCCGCCAATATTTGCACCAAGCCATGGGTTCGTGAATAGAGTTCCAAAGGGGCCTCGCAAAGCAAAGTTCAACACGGTCAGTATATCGACGGCCCACCCCCATCCCATCGGGCCCGTCCGATCACTCGTCCAATCACTCGCCCAGATAGGCCGCGCGAACTTTGGGGTCCCTGAGCATGATTTTGGCGTCACCACTCATGGTGATCAAGCCGGACTCCATCACGTAACCACGGTCAGCAATGCCCAGCGCCCGGCTGGCGTTTTGCTCCACCAGCAGAATGGTCACCCCCTGTGCGGCCACATCGCGAATCACCTCAAAAATCTTGTCCACCATGATGGGTGACAGGCCCATGGACGGCTCATCAAGCAACAACACTTTGGGGCGACTCATCAGCGCGCGACCCATCGCCAACATTTGCTGCTCACCACCGGACATGGTGCCCGCTAGCTGGTCCTTGCGCTCACGCAGACGGGGGAAGATGGTGAACATTTTCTCGATGTCCGCAGCAATTTCGGCCTTGTCATCGCGGATGTAGGCGCCCATCTGCAGGTTCTCGGTGATGGTCATGCGCATGAACACACCACGACCTTCGGGCACCATGGCCAGGCCGTCGCGGACCATGTCCCACGCACCTTTGCCGCGAATGCTTTTGCCCAGGTATTCGATGTCGCCCTGGTTGATGGGCAAAGTGCCGGTCACGGCTTTCATGGTGGTTGTTTTGCCCGCGCCGTTGGAGCCAATCAGGGACACCAGCTCGCCCTCTTTAACTTCAAAGTCGATGCCCTTGACGGCTTGAATGCCACCATAGGCCACCTTGAGGCCGCTCACCTTCAACAGCGTTTTCGCCAATTTCGGTAAAGTAGTTGTGTTCATTTTCTTTTTGCCTCTCAATGGCCACCGGTGCCGAGGTAGGCCTCGATCACTTTTTCATTTTTCTGAACTTCAGCAGGCGTGCCCTCAGCAATCTGCTTGCCATAGTCAAGCACCGTCACGCGGTCGCACAGGCCCATCACCAGCTTGACATCGTGCTCAATCAGCAAAATCGTGCGGTTGTCCTTGCGGATGCGGTCAATCAACTCGCGCAACATGACTTTCTCAGTCGCATTCATGCCGGCTGCAGGCTCGTCCAGCGCGATCAGTTGCGGGTCGGTCGCCAGTGCGCGGGCAATTTCCAGGCGGCGCTGGTCACCGTAGCTGAGCGTGCGGGCTTTGTAGTCGGCAAACTTGCCAATGCCCACGTAGTCCAGCAATTCCTGCGCGCGCTTGGCAATGGCCGCTTCTTCGGCCTTGAAACCCGGTGTGCGAAAAATGGCACCGACCAGGCCAGAGTGCGTGCGGATGTGCCGCCCCACCATCACGTTTTCAAGCGCTGTCATTTCGGCGAACAGGCGAATGTTCTGAAACGTGCGCGCAATTCCCGCTTTGGCCACCAGGTGCACCGCCGTGGGTTGGTAGGTTTTGCCAGCCAACTCAAACGAGCCACTGTCGGGCGTGTACAAACCCGTAAGCACATTGAAAAAAGTGGTCTTGCCCGCACCGTTGGGGCCGATCAGGCCATAAACCTGACCGCGCTTGATTTTGATGCCCACATCACTCAGGGCTTGCAGGCCACCGAACCGTTTGGACACGCCTGCCACGTTCAGAACGACATCTTGATTGATAGTCATGGTGTGCCCTTATTTGCTGTTGGGTTGCAGCGATTTGCCATGGTCTGGCGACGGCCACAAGCCGCGGGGGCGCAGCAGCATGATGGCGATCATGGCCACGGCAATGAGTAATTGGCGCAGGATGGCGGAGTCAAGGCGGCCATCGGTCATGGCCTGCAATGGCCCCGCCACGTAGCGCAGCACTTCAGGCAAAGCCGACAAAAGCACCGCGCCCAAAATCACACCCGGCAAGTGGCCAATACCACCCAGCACGACCATGGCAACGATCATCACCGACTCCATCAGACTGAAGGACTCCGGCGAGATAAACCCCTGAAACGCCGCAAACATGGCACCGGACACACCCCCAAAGGTAGCCCCCATACCGAAGGCCAGCAGCTTCAAATTGCGGGTGTTGATGCCCATGGCCTTGGCCGCAATTTCGTCTTCTCGAATGGCCATCCAGGCGCGGCCGACGCGTGACAGCTCAAGCCGGTGGCAAATGATGACGCTGAACACAACCAACACTAAAAACAGGTAATAGTAGAGGGACACCGACCTGAACTCAAACCCGGCAAAGGTGGCTGTCTTGCCCAAACTCAGACCAAAAAAACTGATGGAGTCGATCTGGTTAATACCTTTGGGCCCATTGGTGATGTTGACGGGGTGATCCAGGTTGTTCAAAAACACGCGGATGATCTCGCCAAAACCCAGCGTCACGATGGCCAAGTAGTCGCCGCGCAGTTTCAGCGTGGGCGCGCCCAGCAGCAAGCCAAACAAACCTGCTAGCGCAGCCGCCAGCGGAATCGTCAGCCAAATAGGCAGGTGCAAG
>JANOLC010000589.1:0-4240 GCA_031419575.1 Burkholderiales bacterium
GCCCATACCCCGCAGCTTGAATGGCCGCCACTCCGGGCAGGTTTTGCGATGCCATGGTCACCACAAACAATGGCAGCGCCAGGCTGACCGCCGCGCTCCAGGTGAAGCTGGGCGCAGTGAAAATCGGAATAACAGGATGAAATAAGACGCTAGTCCCCGTAAATCCTTGATAGTTTGCTATAAAAATAATAGCTACCAGCAACGTGATGGGTACGGCGTATCGGGGCACCCAGCGTTTGCCGCACAGGTAGGTGACCAACATGAGTCCGACCAAGGGCAACGCGGTTTGGGCGGCGGTAAAGCCCTGCAAGCCAAAGCGCGTCAGTACGCCAGCCAGCAAGGCAGACGCAATGGCCATGGGGATGCGGTTCATCACGCGCTCAAACCAGCCAGTCACGCCACACAAGGTGACGAGCGCCGCGCAGACCATGAAAGCGCCCACGCCCTCTGCCATAGTGAAGCCACCGCCGCTGTTACCGCTGAGCGCCGCCGTGGCCAGCACCGCCGCGCCGGGGGTGCTCCAGGCCACCATGACCGGTTTGCGCAGCCAAAGCGAGGGCACGATGGAGCACAGCCCCATGCCGATGCCCAGCGCCCACATCCAGGACGCGATCAACTCCGGTGTGGCTTGGAACGCCAGCGCGGCTTGAAAAACGATGGCTACCGAGCTGGTAAAGCCCACCAGCACGGCGACAAACCCTGCGGTGAATGCCGACGGGCTTAGGTCTCTGAAAAATCGCATTAAATTTCGATTTTGCTGCCCAACTCCACCACCGAGTTGTTGGGCAGCCGCAAGAAGTCGGCTGCACCGCTGGCGTTGTGGTGCATCTGGGCAAACAGCTTTTCGCGCCATTGCGCCATGCCGCTGCCAATGGTGGGGATAACGGTATCACGCGACAGGAAGTAGCTGGTGGTCATGGCATCGAGCTCGCAGCCCCGGCCCTTGATTTGCTCCAGCGCTTTGGGCACGTTGGGGTCGTTTTTGAAGCCGTAGTGAATCGTCACCTGCCAGCAGTCGTGGCCCAGTGATTCAATCGCCAAGCGCTTGTCCAGGCCAATCCACGGGACTTCGTGGTTGTTGACGGTGACAAACAGGTTGTGCTCGTGCAGCACCTTGTTGTGCTTGAGGTTGTGTAAAAGGGCGTTGGGCACGGTGCCCGTTTCAGCGGTCAGGAAAACAGCCGTGCCTTCGACCCGGACCGGGGGGCTGACAAACACGGCCTCCAGAAAACTGGGCAAGTCCAACGCGTCGGCCCGCAACTTGTCGTTGAGCAAACGCCGCCCATCTTTCCAGGTCATCATCAACGTGAACACCGCGCCGCCAATTACCAGCGGGAACCAGCCGCCGTCAAACAGCTTGAACATATTGGAGGCCCAGAAAGCAAAGTCCACCACGAAAAACACGCCGGTGGCCGCAAAACAGAGCACCAGTGGGTAGCGCCATTTGTAGCGAATGACAAAAAACGTCAGTAGGGTGGTGATCAGCATGTCGGTACACACCGCAATACCGTAGGCCGCCGCCAGATTGCTGGATGAACGGAACATCACCACCGCCAAAACAATGGCGACAAACAGGCCCCAGTTCACAAACGGGATATAGATTTGCCCGGCATCGCGCGCGCTGGTGTGAACCACATTCAAACGAGGCAGGTAACCCAGCTGGATGACCTGCTTGGTCACGCTGAAGGCACCGGTGATCAAGGCTTGCGACGCAATCACGGCAGCCAGCGTGGCCAAGATTACCAGCGGGATGAGCGCCCAGTCCGGGGCCATCATGTAAAACGGGTTTTTGACGGCCGCCGGGTTGCTAAGCAACAAAGCACCCTGTCCAAAATAATTGAGGGTGAGCGAGGGCATCACCACGCTGAACCAGGCCAGGCGAATCGGTTTTTTGCCAAAGTGACCCAAGTCGGCATAAAGCGCCTCAGCCCCAGTGACACACAACACCACCGCCCCCAGCAGAATAAAAGTGATGCCGGGGTTCTCCCACATGAACATCACGGCGTAGTGCGGGCTCAACGCCCACAAAATAACCGGATTGGTCGCAATTTGGGCCACGCCCAATAACGCCAGCACGATGAACCACACCAGGGTGATAGGGCCAAAAAACTTGCCAATACCCGCCGTACCGCGCTTTTGTACCAAAAAGAGCAAAAACAACACAAACAGGGTCAGCGGCACCACGTATTTGTGAAAACGGGGGGAAATAACCTCCAGCCCCTCCATCGCACCCAGCACAGAAATAGCCGGGGTGATAACGCCATCGCCATAAAACAGGCAGGTGCCAAAAATGCCGACGATGAGCAACACCCGTCGCAACCGGGGGCTGCCAACGACGGCCTGCGAGGCCAGTGCGAGCATGGCGACCAAACCACCTTCGCCGTTGTTGTCGGCCCGCAGCACCAGCACCACGTACTTGATAGAGACGATGACCGTCAGCGTCCAGAAAAAGATGGACATGATGCCGTAGACATTGTCCGGGGTGAAAGGCACGTGGCCGGAGCCAAAGACCTCTTTAACCGCGTACAGCACGCTGGTGCCGATATCGCCGTAAACCACGCCAATGGCGCCTAAAGTAAGCGCCGTGAGAGACGATCTGGATGCTGACACAATTTCACCCCGTCTTAAGATGGGCAGGGTTCCGTTCCGTTTGGGAAGCGTATTATCAGTTATAGACCTCGGCCTGCGGGTCGGTGGCTTCCAGCTCGTAGCTGGCAGCCACCATGGCCAGGCGGCCAATCACTCCGTACATGTAAAAGCGGTTCGGGGCGCTGGCACCGGGCTTCATTCCCGGCTGAGGTAAGTGCGTACTCTCGGCAAAAGCCAGTGGCACATAACGTGAACCCGGCGCGTTGAGGTTTTCATCAATGCCGCGCTCGGCATGCACACGGTAAAAACCGCCCACCACATAGCGGTCCATCATGTAGACCACGGGCTCGGCGACTGCATCGTTCATGCGCTCGTAGGTCAGCACCCCTTCCTGAATGATCATGTCGCGCACCAGGCTGGCACCTTTGATGCCTTCCATCTTCTGTTTGGCCTTAGCGCCCACAGCGTCGAGGTCTTTGACATCGCGCACCGTCATGGCACCCAAGCCATCGGTGCTGCCGTCATCCGCCTTGATCACCACAAATGGCTTCTCGTTAATGCCGTACTCTTTGTACTTGCGGCGAATTTTGGTCAACAGCGCATCCACGTTGCTGGTCAAGCCTTCCACCCCCGCCGCCTGGGTAAAGTCAACCTCGCCACAAGTGTCGAACATCGGGTTGATCAGCCAGGGGTCCACGCCCAGCAACTTGCCAAAACGCTTGGAGACTTCTTCATAATTTTTAAAATGCTTGCTCTTGCGCCGCGTCGGCCAGCCGGCGTGCAAAGGCGGCAGCAGGTATTGCTCGTGGATGTCTTCCAGAATGCCGGGCACCCCGGCGCTCAAGTCGTTGTTGAGCAAAATCGTGCAGGGGTCAAACCCTTTGAGCCCCAAGCGGCGCTTGGTGCGAATCACCGGCTCCAGGGTGACTGTTTCACCGTTGGGTAGCTCGATGGTGGTGGTTTTTTTGATGGCGGGGTCAATGGAGCCCACGCGCACATTCAGCCCTGCCATGTGAAAAATGCGCCGCAACTGGGCCACGTTGCTCAGGTAAAACGTGTTGTTGGCGTGGTTCTCGGGAATCAACAGCAGGTTGCGTGCTTCGGGGCATATTTTTTCAATGGCTGCCATGGTGGCTTGCACGGCCAGTGGCAACATGGGCGCGGTCAGGTTGTTCCAGGCCGCCGGGAACAAGTTAGTGTCCACCGGGGCCAGTTTGAAGCCCGCATTGCGAATGTCCACCGAGCTGTAAAACGGCGGTGTGTGCTCCATCCACTCCAAGCGAAACCAGCGCTCAATGGCAGGCATGGAATCCAGAACGCGCTGCTCCAGTTCGTTGATGGGGCCGGTAAGCGCGGTGACGAGATGGGGAACCATGCGGTACTCTAGACTTTAAGTTAAGGGCCGCAAAAAGCAGCCCAGATTTCAAGATTTGGGGACAATACTCCTGCTTGCAAGCACGCCTCGGACACTTCTTCCTACGAGCCGCTAGGTTCGTATCTCACCGTTGCCAAGCACCACATATTTCAGCGAGGTCAGCCCCTCAATCCCCACCGGCCCGCGGGCGTGAAATTTGTCGGTGCTGATGCCAATTTCAGCCCCCAGACCATACTCAAACCCATCGGCAAACCGGGTGCTGGTGTTCACCATCAC
>JANOLC010000590.1:0-3209 GCA_031419575.1 Burkholderiales bacterium
CGCTCTCTCAAAAAGTCTGCCCAACGTGCTCAAACTGCCTGCCGTCGAATCATCAAAGCTGAACAATTCGATGAACTGCTTACTATTACCTATCGTGACAATCAAACCTCTCGTGATGCTTGCAAAACGCATTTCAAGGCATGGGTCAGGCTCATGAAAAAGTCACTCCCCGATTTCCGTTACTGTGCGTCGTTTGAGCGTCAAGAACGCGGCGCGATGCATGTCCACGTTGCCACAAACAAGCTGCCTCAACATGCTTCATTTAAGGGTGTAAAAATCAAGGCGTGGCGGCTTGGGACTGAATGTTGGCGCTCAATCGTCGGTGAAGATAACGGCTTGGTCTTCGTCGGTGGAAAAACAAAATTTGGCGGTAACCGTAGAAACCTGAGTCAGGCAAAAATGGCGGCTTACGTGTCAAAGTACATCATGAAAGATTTTGAGGATTCCCCCATGGGCGCGAATCGTTACAGTCGCTCTAACGCAATTGAAGTCACAAAGCCAACACACATACGCCTGCATGGTGCAAGCCTCTGCGAAGCCATTGCGGCGATGTTTGAATGCAAAGACGGCGATGTCATGGTCTCGCATCGCGTCGGCATGTGGAAAGACAGTTATTGGCTCTGCACTGAGCCTAAATACTCTCAGTAGTATTCCGCTTTTCAGCGCTTTAAACCCTGCATGGCTCCCTTACCCTTTTGCCTCAAAAAAAGGGGGCCAAAATAATGATTTACGGGTATGCACGTGTGTCCACAATGGAACAATCAACAAAATTACAGCTTGCGGCGTTCACTCGCTACGGGATTGAAACGGTACATCAGGAAAAACAGTCAGCGGTCAAAAATCGGCCTGTCCTTGAACACCTGCTGTCCAACGTCCTCAAACCCGGTGATGTGCTCACTGTGTACAAAATTGATCGGTTGGCGCGGTCAATGTCTCAGTTTGTGCGTATCTTTGAACGACTGCGCTCCAAAAATATCGGCTTCCGCTCCCTCACTGAGTCCATAGAAACCGAAACCCCGCAGGGCCGCATGTTCTTGCAACTGCTGGGGGTCTTTGCTGAATTTGAGCGTGAACTAATTCGCGAACGGTGTCTAGCGGGTCAAGTAGCTGCACGTGCTCGGGGTCAGACGTGGGGTCGTAAGGCTAAATTCACGCCTAATGAGGGCAAAAAAATAGCCACTCTATGGCGGCATGGTTGGGGGGAACAAAAAACGCTAGCGGGTATGTTTGGCTGCTCTGTGTCAACCCTGCGCGACACAATTCATAAGGCAGAAAACCGGGGCCGCTGGAAACCTTCAGCAAGTAAAAAGTAAAATGAAGCGATGCTAGATGATCGCGCCAAGTTGTTGTTGAAAGCGCTGGTCGAGCGCTACATCGCCGACGGACAACCCGTGGGCTCGCGCACGTTGTCTCGCGCAACGGGCATTGAGCTGTCACCCGCTACCATCCGCAACGTGATGTCAGACTTGGAAGAGCTGGGCCTGATCGTCAGCCCCCATACATCGGCCGGGCGCATTCCCACGGCACGTGGTTACCGCCTGTTTGTCGACACCATGTTGACCGCGCACCGTGGGCAGTTCGCACCGCAAAGCCTGGCACCAGACCAACCGCAGAAAGTCATCTCCAACGCCGCCAACCTTCTGAGCAGCCTGTCGCAGTTTGTGGGTGTGGTGATTGCACCGCGTCGCTCGTCGGTCTTCAGGCACATCGAGTTTTTGCGTCTGTCCGAACGCCGCCTGCTGGTCATCATCGTGTCACCTGAGGGCGATGTGCAAAACCGCGTCATCTTCACCGAGGTGGACTACACCCAGGCCAACTTGGTGGAGGCCGCCAATTACCTGAACACCAACTACGTGGGTCTGGCGCTGGAGCAAGTGCGGGAGCGCCTGCAAAACGAAGTGGAGTCCTTGCGTTCCGAAATCGCCAGCCTGATGCAGGCGGCTGTGACGGTGAGCTCCGAGGCCATCTCCGAGAAGCAGGACGAGGTCGTCATTTCCGGTGAACGTAACCTGCTGGCTGTGACCGATTTCTCAAGCGACATGGGCCACCTGCGCCGCGCGTTTGACTTATTTGAGCAAAAAGCCCAGCTCATGCGTCTGCTCGACATCGCTGGCCAAGCTGAAGGCGTGCGTATTTTTATTGGTGGGGAGAGCCAGGTCGTGCCGTTTGAAGACCTGTCCATCGTCAGCGCGCCGTACGAGGTAGACGGCCAGATCGTTGGCACCTTGGGTGTAATTGGCCCAACCCGTATGGCCTACGATCGCATGATCCAAATTGTGGACATTACGTCCAAGCTGGTCAGCAATGCGCTGAGCCATCACAAGTAAGTGACTCTGAAGCCCGGGCGGTTTGCTCCCTTACAATCTCCCGCTGGTTTGGGGCGTTAGCTCAGTTGGTTAGAGCAGAGGACTCATAATCAATTGCTCTGTTCAGGGACTAGAATTTCCGTACAGGCATGGCTCTGGCGGGCTGGCGTTGTAAGTGTTTGATTTGTAATGGTTTGTTGACGTAAGTTAGTAGACTCCTTTGAAATTGTTGCAGTTGCAAAAACTCCACTGAGGTGGACATTGCAACCGTATTGCAACCAGCAGTGGGTGATCGGGAAGGATTTCAGTGATTTCCGATGTTCAGTGCTGGTAAAAGTTTTGGGCCGTTAGCTCAGTTGGTTAGAGCAGAGGACTTAAAGTGGAGAAGCCTAAACGCGCAAGTGCATGGTTTTTTCAAAATGGGTTGCACTGGGTAAGTTAACTCTGCCTGGATGTAGAACTTCTCAAATTCGGTGAAAGCTTAGGTGCTGAAAGCGCCATGCCAATACCGAGCGAAGCTCCGAAAGGAGAACGTGTAGAGACTCGACGGGAAGGCCGAAAGGCAAGATAGAGTCCAGACCACAAACCGGAAACGGGCGGCGAAAGTCGAAGTGGTACGCATAATCCTTTGGTCGACAGTTCAAGTCTGTCACGGCCTACCAAAACTTTCAGAAGCCACCTTCGGGTGGCTTCTGTTTTTCTGGCTTACTTCACTTTTTGATGAATGACAGCACGTCGGCCAACAGCGACGCACGCTGCTTGTCATCACCGCCGTAGCTCATTGGTTTGTGCTGCATGCAGCCTTTGACAGCAGCATTCCAGTCGTCATAGCTAGTGAGAGCCTTTCCATTCTTGATGTCCTTGGCGTTCATGCCAACGCCTCCGCCCGGTTTGTCCGTCATC
>JANOLC010000591.1:0-3315 GCA_031419575.1 Burkholderiales bacterium
GCAAGAGGCCGTCGATGCCGATTTGCTGTTGCATGTCGTTGATGCTGCCAACCCGAACTTTCCGGAGCAAATTGCGCAAGTGCAAAAGGTATTGGTTGAGATTGGCGCGTCCGAAATCCCTCAGATAATGATATTTAACAAGCTTGACGCGCTTGAAAAAGACCGTTGGCCACTTCAATTGCAAGATCTGTTTGAATTGGATGGCTTGCAAATTCCCCGTCTATTTTTGAGTGCGCAAGACGGCCAAGGTACCGAGGCACTCAGACAGGTGTTGGCGGCAAAAATCACCGAGCTGACACCAGCTCCTGCCGCCCTGGGTGACCATTCCCTTGAAAATCATGAGGCTGCTCCTTGATTGGGCACAATTGCTTGAATTGCGTATTGCTACACCAGAGATGACGAGATGAAACTTCAAACACGGACTCACGGAGCGACCGTTTTCCAAGGCTTACTACAACAGGTCAAAGGCATGTTTAATCTGAACGACCCCCGTTGGGGCCGCAGTGACGACAAGCCCACTGATGCCAGTAAACCAGAACCGACCCGCCCTGACGCGGAACCTGTGGCACCTCCGCCTCAGGCCGGTAATGACCGGCGCCCGGCCAAAGGAAATCACCAAGGGCCCCCGGATTTGGATGAACTGTGGCGCGACTTCAACCGCAAGCTAGGCGGGCTGTTCGGTGGCAACAAAAATACCGGGCGCAGCAACAACAACAACGGTGGTGGTGGCAACAACAACAGCGGTGGCGGTTCAGGAGGTGGATATCAACCTGATATGAAGACGGCTGGTATTGGTGTTGGCTTGATTGCTGCGGTGGCGGTACTGATTTGGCTGGGCACAGGCTTCTTCATCGTGCAGGAGGGGCAGCAGGCCGTGATCACCCAGTTTGGTAAATATCGCACATCGGTTGGCGCGGGTTTTAACTGGCGAATGCCTTACCCGATTCAGCGCCATGAGTTGATTTTTGTGACCCAAATTCGCTCTGTTGATGTCGGGCGCGACACCGTCATCAAAGCCACCGGCTTACGTGAGTCCGCGATGCTGACAGAGGACGAAAACATTGTCGAAATCAAATTCGCCGTGCAGTACCGCCTGAGCGATGCCCGTGCTTTCTTGTTCGAGAGTAAAAGCCCTAGCGAAGCGGTCGTGCAAGCGGCCGAAACCGCCGTGCGTGAAGTTGTTGGCAAAATGAAAATGGATTCGGCCCTGTCCGAAGAGCGAGACCAGATCGCACCGAGGGTTCGCACCTTGATGCAAAAAATTCTGGATCGCTACAAGGTAGGCATTGAGGTAGTAGGCATCAACTTGCAGCAGGGCGGTGTGCGTCCTCCTGAGCAAGTGCAGTCGGCTTTTGACGATGTGCTTAAAGCGGGGCAAGAGCGCGAACGGGCCAAGAATGAAGCGCAGGCTTACGCTAATGATGTGGTGCCTCGGGCCGTTGGTTCAGCCTCTCGCCTGAAAGAAGAGGCAGATGCCTACAAAGCCCGCATTGTGGCCCAGGCGCAAGGTGATGCGCAACGCTTCAAGTCCGTTTTGGCTGAATACCAAAAAGCACCGCAAGTGACGCGGGACCGCTTGTATCTGGACTCCATGCAGCAAATTTACAGCAACGTCACCAAAGTTTTAGTGGACTCCAAACAAGGCTCGAACCTGCTGTATCTGCCGCTGGACAAAGTGATGCAAGCAGCAGGGCAGGGCAGTGCAAATGAGTCTAACGCAGCGGCGTCAGTGCCTGCCTTGCCTGCAGGCACTGCGGTGCCCGCAATTCCCTCCAATGATCCGCGAACTCGGGATGCCTCCCGCACTCGCGACCGTGATTCTCGCTAGGAGCACCTGATGAACAGGATAGGTTTTATTTTTTCTTCTCTTCTCGTGGTGTTGGCGCTGGCCAGCTCCATGTTGTTTGTGGTCGATCAACGGCAGTTCGGTGTCGTGTACGCTTTGGGTCAAATCAAGGAGGTCATCACTGAGCCCGGCCTGAATTTCAAACTGCCACCACCTTTCCAGAATGTGTCTTACATCGACAAGCGTTTATTGACGTTGGAGACAGTCGATACAGAACCCATGCTGACGGCGGAAAAGCAGCGTATGGTAATTGATTGGTACGTGCGGTGGCGTATTTCTGACCCGTCGAGTTATATCCGCAACGTCGGGCTGGACGAGGCATCAGGTGCGACCCAGCTCAACCGTGTGGTGCGCAACGCGTTTCAGGAAGAGGTCAATAAACACACCGTCAAGGATCTGCTGTCCATCAAGCGGGAAGCCATCAGCGCCGCTGTGATGGCCGAAGTACTGGAGAAAGTTCGTGGTGCCAAACCCTGGGGTGTTGACGTGGTAGACGTGCGGATCACTCGCGCTGACTATGTGGATGCGATCACCGAGTCGGTGTATCGGCGCATGGAAGCAGAGCGCAAACGCGTCGCCAACGAATTGCGCTCGACCGGTGGTGCCGAGGGTGAAAAAATTCGTGCTGATGCGGACCGCCAGCGCGAAGTGACTATTGCCAATGCTTACCGCGATGCGCAAAAGATCAAAGGTGAAGGTGATGGTGCCGCGGCAGCTATTTATGCCGATGCATTTGGCCGTGATCCTCAGTTTGCTCAGTTTTACCGCAGCCTGGAGGCCTATAAATCCAGCTTTAACAAAAAGTCCGACGTGATGGTGGTAGATCCTTCATCCAGCGAATTTTTTAAAGTTTTCCGTGGTAGCACACCAGCAGCCCCTGCGAAGAAGTAAGGTTTGGACGGAGATACGTTTTGGCTGGCTTTGGGGTTGGCCTTCATCATCGAGGGCCTGCTCCCCGTTATCTCGCCGTCGGGCTGGCGCAAGGCTGTTACACAGATTCAGCAATTGAATGACGGGCAGGTTCGGTTTTTCGGCCTGTGCAGCATTGGGGTTGGTTTTTTGCTGCTGATGTTGTTGCTCTGAGTGTTGCGACTCAACGACCATTGCTTCACGCCAAGTTTTTGGCTTCAAGCCCGGTAAAATCACGGTTTTAACAGCCTCCAAAAATACATGTCTGCTTGGGTCCTGCCGGATCACATTGCCGATGTACTGCCCTCCGAGGCCCGTCACATCGAAGAATTACGTCGAGACCTGCTGGACATGGCGCGCTGCTATGGCTTCGAGTTGGTCATGCCACCGTTGTTGGAGCACCTTGAGTCGCTGTTGACCGGCACCGGTGAGGCGCTCGATCTCCAAACGTTCAAGCTGGTCGATCAGCTCTCGGGTCGCATGATGGGCCTGCGGGCCGACACTACGCCGCAGGTCGCCCGCATTGATGCGCATTTGCTCAATCGACAAGGGGTCACCCG
>JANOLC010000592.1:0-2776 GCA_031419575.1 Burkholderiales bacterium
GCGCCGGTTGGCCCCCTGGACTGGCGGCATTTGGTGCATTGGCTGCACGCCGATGGGGTGATCAGTGAGCCAGAGGCCGCCCGCACGGTGGCGCGTTGCGCGCAGGCCGAGAGTTCGCAACATCCTTTGCTGCGCTTGGCCAGCGTGTCGATGCGCCGTGCCAGTGACGACAAGCCGCTGGACATTGAACTGTTGACCCAATGGTTGGCCAAGCGCGCGGCCATGGACTATTTGCGCATTGACCCCCTCAAGGTTGATGTGGGCAAGGTGGCCGACACCATGAGTGCCGCCTACGCCGAGCGCCACAAAATATTGCCCGTGCAAGTCACACCAGTGGAGCTGGTGGTGGCCACATCTCAACCATTCATTACCGACTGGGTGGCCGAAGTAGAGCGGCAGGCCCGCCGCACGGTACGCCGCGTGCTGGCCAACCCGCAGGACATTCACCGCTATACCGCCGAGTTTTTTACGCTGGCCAAATCGGTACGCGCCGCCAGCAAGGCAGGCGGCAATAGCGGTGGCGCCAGCTTTGAGCAACTGGTGGAGCTGGGCAAAACCAACAAGCAGCTTGATGCCAATGACCAAAGCGTGGTGCAGGTGGTGGACTGGCTATGGCAATACGCGTTTGACCAGCGGGCCAGCGACATCCACCTGGAGCCACGCCGAGAGCAGGGCGTGATCCGTTTTCGCATTGACGGGGTGTTGCACCCGGTCTATCAAATGCCCATGGGCGTGCTGAACGCGATGACCGCGCGCATCAAACTGCTGGGTCGTATGGATGTGGTGGAGCGCCGCCGCCCGCAAGATGGCCGCATCAAGACCCGCAACCCGCGTGGTGACGAGATCGAGATGCGCATCTCTACCCTGCCCACCGCCTTTGGCGAGAAGATGGTGATGCGGATTTTTGACCCCGACAACGCGGTCAAGGATTTGGACGCGCTGGGATTTGCTGCGCATGACGCCCAACGCTGGGAGGCGCTGGTCAAGCGGCCACACGGCATTATTTTGGTGACTGGCCCCACAGGTTCGGGTAAGACCACGACGCTGTATTCAACGCTCAAACGCGTGGCGACCGAAGAAGTCAACGTCAGCACGGTGGAAGACCCCATCGAAATGATTGAGCCGTCATTCAACCAGACGCAAGTGCAGCCGCAGCTGGACTTCGGCTTCATTGAAGGCCTGCGTGCCCTGATGCGTCAAGACCCGGACATCATCATGGTGGGCGAGATTCGTGATCAGCAAACCGCGGAGATGGCTGTGCAGGCGGCGTTGACCGGGCACTTGGTGTTCTCCACCCTGCACACCAACGATGCTCCGTCGGCCGTCACGCGCCTGCTGGAATTGGGTGTGCCTTCTTATTTGATTAACGCCACCTTGTTGGGCGTTTTAGCACAGCGTCTGGTGCGCACCCTATGCAAGCAATGCAAGCTGCCTGACGAGTTGGCAACCCGCGAAGCGCTGTTTGAGGTGGTCAAGCCGTGGCAGATCAGTGGGGGCTACAAGCCGTTCAAGCCCGTGGGATGTGTGGATTGCCGCATGACCGGCTTCATGGGCCGCATGGGCTTGTATGAGTTGCTGGTGGTCACTGAAGCGTTCAAGGCCAAAGTCAGCCATGAGCCTAACATGGAGGCGCTCAAGCGCCAGGCCATCGCCGACGGCGTGCGGCCCCTGCGGCTAGCCGGCGCCCTGCGGGTAGCGGAAGGGCAAACCGTGGTTGACGAGGTCCTGAGTTCCACACCACCACTCTCCTGAAGGCTTAATGCCTGCGGCATAGGTGGAATCCACATAGCGCCGCCCCTTATTCGCAATGCAAAATGCATGAGTTGAATTAAACGAAGGAGACTGGTATGCGTATCAAAAGTCAAAAAGACTTTTTTGCGGGGCTGCTATTTTTGGCAATTGGCGTCGCATTCGCTTGGGGGGCAACGACTTACAACGTCGGGACGGGGGCGCGAATGGGCCCTGGCTACTTCCCGCTCACATTGGGTGTCGTGCTGGCAATTTTGGGTGCCGTTGAAACACTCAAGGCAATGGTCATTGAGTCCGAATCAGGCGACAAGATCGGTAAGTGGGCTTGGCGGCCCATTTGTTACGTGCTGGGGGCTAACTTGGCGTTTGGCGTTTTATTGGGTGGTTTGCCCAGCATCAAAGTACCTGCGATGGGCATGATTTTGGCTATCTACGCGCTCACCATCATCGCCAGCATGGCTGGTGAACGGTTCAAGCTCAAAGACGTCCTGATTCTTGCCACCATATTGGCGATCGGCAGTTATCTGGCGTTCATCGTGCTGCTCAAGTTGCAGATCCCGGTGTGGCCAACGTTCATCACCGGTTGAGGAGAATAAAAAATGGATTTGATTACCAATCTGTCGCTGGGGTTCAGCGTTGCCTTTACCCCCATCAACCTGCTTTACGCCTTTATTGGCTGCATTCTGGGGACTTTGATTGGCGTGTTGCCCGGCATTGGCCCGGTTGCCACCATCGCCATGCTGCTCCCAGCCACCTATGCCTTGCCGCCCGTGTCGGCTTTGATCATGTTGGCGGGTATTTATTACGGTGCGCAATACGGCGGTTCTACTACGGCTATTTTGGTGAATCTGCCGGGTGAATCTTCATCGGTGGTGACGTGTATTGACGGCTACCAAATGGCGCGAAACGGGCGAGCGGGGCCGGCCCTTGCAGCGGCTGGTTTGGGTTCGTTCTTTGCGGGTTGCGTGGGTACATTGATCTTGGCGGCGTTTGCACCCCCACTCACTGAGTTGGCCTTCAAATTCGG
>JANOLC010000593.1:0-2111 GCA_031419575.1 Burkholderiales bacterium
GCAGGTTGACCAGCGCTTCTTCGACCTCGCGCACGGCACTGCGCACCCGGGCACGGTACAGGGCGGCGGCCTCGTCATAGCGCGCTCGTGCCGCCTCCACATTGGCGGCGCGGCGACCACCGTCAAACAGCGGAATCGTCAATGCCAGCGGCCCGATGGACCAAGTGCTGAGGTCGGTGCTGACCCCGCCTGAGGAGAAGTTGACCACCCCCACGGAGCCGCTGAGCGACAGGCGCGGGTAACGCTGCGCGTCGCTGCTGGCCACGTCCTGGCTGGCAG
Source organism: Burkholderiales bacterium (assembly GCA_031419575.1). Classification (GTDB taxonomy): domain Bacteria; phylum Pseudomonadota; class Gammaproteobacteria; order Burkholderiales; family Burkholderiaceae_C; genus JANYCG01. The sequence continues at coordinate 280 of JANOLC010000593.1, forward strand.
CAGCCACATCGCGCTCGGCGGCGAACACGTCGGGGCGCTGGGCCAACGCCTGGGCGGGAATAGGTGCTATTGAAATAGTAGCTGACAACGCTTTATTGGCGGGGACCTGAGCCACTTTTTGTCTCAACTCTGGCTCTGGCATGCCTGTTAAGGCCACCAGCACCTTCACGGTCAGATCGCACTGCGCCAACTGCTGGGTGGCGCGGTTGCTGGCCTCGGCTGCACTGGCGCGGGTCAGCGCGTCCTGCCCCGGCGCGGTGAAGCCGGCGCGGGTGGTCAGGGCGGAGAGGCGCGCCGTCTCGCCGCGCGAGGTGGCGTCCACCCGGGCCAGACCCAGCTGCAACTCACAGGAGCGCAGGTCGATGTAGCGGGTGGCCACTTCAGCAGCGACGGACACGCGGGCGTCATGCCACTGCGCTTGTGCGCCGTCCAGACGGGCCTGCGCGGCGTTGCTGGCCGCCCGGTTGGCACCGAACAGGTCAATTTCCCACCCCGCCTGTAATCCCGCTTGAACAGTGTTGCCAACGGGCACATTCAGTTGCGTGAGGCTCCGGCTGGCGTTCAGAGTGCCATCCAGCGTGGGCGACGAAGCTGCGCCGGTCGAAGCGACTGTGGCGCGTACTTGGGCGATGCGCGACTGGGCAGAGGCCAGTGTGGGGCTGACGGCCTGCGCTGCATCAATCAACGCTACCAGCAGCGGGTCGCCCATGCGTTGCCACCACTGGGAGAGGTCGGTGAGTTGGCCGTTATGGGGTAGGTGGGGAGGTAAAGGTGCTTGCCATTGCGTGGGGGCGAGGTTGCTGAGCGCGGGTGTGGCGGGCGTGCTGGAGGCGGGTGCCAGACTGGCACAACCAGTGGTCAGCAGCGTCAGGCACAAAGTGGCCAGCACGGTGCGTGGAGCCTGGCTCAGCGGGGTTTGGGGTATTTGCATCATCATTTCTTTTTAGCGGGGGTTTGTGTCGCGCGTTTGACGGCTGCCGCAGCCGTCCGGCGGACTTGCTCGTCGGCCACCATGGCATAGCCAAAATCAGTCAACCGTTTGGCCGCGATATCCACCGCGTCAGGGCCATCGAAAAACTCCGGCTGGATGGCATCGATCACCTCGCGCCCCATGAACAAAAACACGGCCAGCCCGGTCAGTGCAAAGGCCAGCCGGTGCACTTCACCGTCAGGCACCGGCAGGCTCAAGTGGCGGCACAAAATACCCACCAGCGCGGCGTGCGCGGGTTTGATGCCGTTTTCCACTTCCTCCTGCCACAGGCCGGTGGGCTCCAGCATCTCGCGGTGGTGCAGGCGCATGCACTGGCGCACCAGATCGCCCTGGCGCATGGGTCGCAAAAACGAGGCGTAAAACGCGCCCAGCGATTCGCGCAGGCTGAAGTTGCCTTGGGTGTACAGCGGAATATCGTCGGCAGCGCAGCCCAATGGCTCGGTGAACACCGCCCGGTATAGCCCCGCCTTGTCGCCAAAGTAGTAGCTGATGGCCGCGATATTTGCTTCAGCCGCCAGCGCAATTTCGCGCGTTGAGGTCTTCGCGAAGCCCTTTTCAGCGAACAGCTTGAGGGCGGCATTCAGCAACTTGGTGCGCGCTTCAATACCGTCGCTGCGCTGGGCTTTGACGGGCTTGGAGTCCCCTGGAGGGGGCTGTTTTGGGGGAATCCTGGGAACAGGAGTAGACGTGCTCATGTCATTAATTACACCATACTTAAATCAAACGATTGATTTAAATTGAACAAAAACTAAGCACATGAGGTATTCGAGGTGCTGGCAGGCAGTTTTCAACGCGAACCTTCTTTCTCCGGACGTAGGATCTTTTCTCTTACGGACTGGGG
>JANOLC010000594.1:0-8094 GCA_031419575.1 Burkholderiales bacterium
CAAGAAAGCTATTGAAACAGGCGACATCTCGGCGCTGCAGGAGGTGATTGAGATCGTCAAGCAGACAGGCTCATTGGATATCGCCCGCGAAGCCGCTGCGCAAGAGGCTCGTCGTGCGATTGCTGCGGCAAAACGACTCCCCGCGAACGCGCATTCAGCCTGCCTGATCGGCTTGGCGGCGCAGTTGTTGGACCGTGATCATTAAGTTACCTGGCGAGTCCGGGAATTCGGTATGTCTGACAGCCCCCTGCCTCCGACCGCTGCTGCACCCAAATCGCCAGCGCAAGAAAGCCCGACTACAGCGCTTTTTCGCAGTGCCATCGGGCCAGTCAACAGCGACTATTACCTGCCCATCCTGACGCGTTTTGAATCGCTGGGGCGAAGTGGCCTCAGCTGGAGTTGGGCGGCAGGGCTATACACCTTAAATTGGATGGTGTACCGGCGGCTTTGGCGCCAAGCCGCAATCTACTTGGCTGCGCTGATTTGCATTTTGGCGACCGCTGTCATCATGCAACTTGTAGCCCAACCCTCACTGCCCATGCAGGCTGGGGGCGTGCTGACGCTACTCGGCTTCGCGATTGGCATCCCTGGTCTTTTAGGGAACGCATGGCTGTATGCCGATATTCACAACCGTATGACGCAGGCGATTGCCACTAGCAAGACCATGGCGGAGGCGGGTTTGGTGCTGAGCCAACAGGCCAGCACGCGCCAAGGGTTCATCCGTCAGTTGGTTGCCAATGCGGCAATAGTCGGAGTTGCAGTTGTCGGGTACTTACTGATCCCCTCCTCTGGAAAGGCGATAACACCCCCGGCGCCGACGTCTGTTGCCCCAATGGCGTCAGCCCCCACTTCCCTGCCAGTCGTTGCAGCATCGGCAGCAACCATTGCGACCGCAGCTTCCATCCCGCTACCGGCGTTGCCACCCGCCTCGGAGCCCGTCGTCGTGGCACCGGCACCCGTAGTCCTTGCAGCGCCCCCGCAAGCTACCACGCCCTTAGCCCACCCAGCGCCCAAAAAAGCAGAAAAGCAGGAACCCGCTGCAAAGCCAAAAGCGCATGCGTCAAGACCCGACAGCGACGCTGCGCCACGAACTGCCTATTTCGTCAACGTCGGGCTGTTTTCCAAAGAACAAAACGCGAGCGCTGCGATTAGCCAGTTGGTCGCAGCGGGAATGACGGGCACAACTCAACGGGTGGATGTCGGCTCGAAAAAACTCACCCGCGTGCGATCGGGACCGTATGAAACCCAGGCAGATGCGACCGAAGTAGCGGTAAAAATCAGGTTGCTGAATCTGGAGGCGAAAGTGTTCGCACAAAAACAACCGTGAGTGCCGAATCAGACACTTTTCAGCCCCACAGGACATCGCGCGCGATGCCGATTCAAGAAATCCTACAATCGGCCTTTCTCGGCGATAAACCCGTCGTTTTATTTGGCAATTAACCCGCGACGTAGTACATTTTCAGACCATGGCCGCTGTTGATACCGCTCTTCGTGAAACCCCCTCTATCGCCCTACCCGGGTTGGGCCGTGCCCTCATATTGGCCGGCAAACTGGGACAAAAATCTGCCGAGGATATCTTCCGCAAGGCATCCGCCAACCGCACTAGCTTTATTGCAGAGCTGACCGGGTCAGGGGCCGTGTCCGCCTTTGACCTGGCGCACACCATGTCATCGGCATTTGCCGCGCCGCTGGTGGACCTAGATGCCATCGACCCGCAACGCTTGCCCAAAGGCTTGCTGGACGGAAAAATCTGCATCGCCTACCGGGTTGTGGTTTTAAGTAAGAGAAGCAATCGCCTGATCGTGGCAACGGCTGACCCTTCGGACCAGGAAGCCGCTGAAAAAATTAAATTTGCCACCCAAATGGGAGTGGATTGGGTCATTGCGGAATATGACAAGCTGCTCAAGCTGGTAGATATCAACTCAGCCACCGCGGCCGAGACGATGGACGAAATCATCGGCAGCGAGTTTGAATTTGATGAAGTTGCTGCGGAAGGTGTTGACGACAAAGAACAAACGTCTGTATCCGAAGTCGAAGACGCACCCGTCGTCAAATTTCTTCACAAAATGCTGCTGGATGCCTTTAGCATGCGCGCCTCGGACTTGCACTTTGAGCCGTATGAGCACAACTACCGCGTTCGATTCCGCATTGACGGCGAGCTGCGTGAAATCGCCTCACCACCGATTGCCATCAAAGACAAACTGGCATCGCGCATCAAAGTGATTTCCCGAATGGATATCTCCGAAAAGCGAGTGCCCCAAGACGGCAAGATGAAGCTCAAAATCGGGCCCAATCGGGTGATTGATTTCCGGGTCAGCACCTTGCCAACCTTGTTCGGCGAAAAAATCGTGATACGGATTCTTGACCCGAGCAGCGCCAAGCTGGGCATTGAAGCGCTAGGTTACGAGCCTGAAGAAAAAGAGCGCTTGTTGGAAGCCATTAGCCGACCCTACGGCATGGTGTTAGTCACTGGCCCCACAGGTTCGGGTAAAACCGTGTCCTTGTACACCTGCCTGAATCTGCTGAACAAACCCGGTGTCAACATCGCCACGGCCGAAGACCCTTCCGAGATCAATTTGCCTGGTGTGAATCAGGTCAACGTCAATGACAAGGCAGGGTTAACCTTTACCGTGGCACTAAAGTCGTTTTTACGCCAAGACCCGGACATCATCATGGTCGGGGAGATTCGCGACCTTGAGACGGCGGATATCTCTATCAAGGCAGCGCAGACGGGTCACTTGGTGCTGTCCACCCTGCACACCAACGATGCGCCCACCACGCTGACGCGCATGCGCAACATGGGCATTGCGCCTTTCAATATCGCATCCAGCGTAATTCTGATCACCGCGCAACGTTTGGCTCGCAGGCTGTGCACCAACTGCAAAGCGGTGGCAGAGGTTCCGCCCAAGGCCTACCAGGATGCAGGTATGTCGGCCGCTGATCTGGAAGGCAATTGGGTTAGCTACCGACCAGTGGGTTGCTCCATGTGTAACAACGGTTACAAGGGTCGTGTGGGCATCTACCAAGTGATGCCCATTTCTGACGAAATTCAGAAGATTATTTTGCGTGACGGTAGTGCCATGGACATTGCGGCCCAAGCCAAAAGCGAAGGGGTGCGCTCATTGCGCCAGTCGGGTCTGCATAAAGTTAAACAGGGTCTGACTTCGCTTGAAGAGGTTTTGGCCGTTACCAATTTGTAGATTACAAACACTCAGAGGACGTTATGGCGACTGCAAAGTCTAAGGAAATCAAGGATTTTGTCTTTGAGTGGGAAGGCAAAGACCGCAACGGCAAACAGGTGCGGGGCGAGACGCGTGCGATTGGCGAAAACCAGGTTCAGGCTGCGCTGAGGCGCCAGGGTGTCACGGCCACCAAAATAAAGAAGCGGCGGATGAGCGCGGGCAGCAGCATCAAGCCCAAAGACTTGGCTATCTTTACCCGTCAATTGGCCACCATGATGAAAGCGGGTGTGCCCCTGCTTCAAGCCTTTGACATTGTGGGCCGCGGCAACCCCAACCCACGCGTTACCAAACTGCTGAACGACATACGCACCGATGTGGAAACCGGAACGTCACTGAGCGTTGCTTTCCGTAAATTTCCCCTTTACTTCGACGCGCTGTATTGCAACTTGGTAGAGGCCGGCGAGTCGGCCGGTATTTTGGACCAATTGCTCGACCGGCTGGCGGTTTATATGGAAAAAACCGAAGCCATCAAATCCAAAATCAAATCGGCTCTGATGTACCCCATCTCCGTTTTGATTGTGGCATTTGTAGTGGTGGCCGTGATCATGATTTTTGTGATTCCATCATTCAAATCGGTGTTCAGTTCCTTTGGTGGCGAGTTGCCCATGCCCACGCTGGTGGTCATTGCCATGAGTGAGTTTTTTGTGAGCTACTGGTACCTGATATTCGGTGGCATTGGCGGTGCGTTTTACTTCTTCATGGAGTCATGGAAACGCAACGAAAAAATGCAACATATCATGGATCGCATCATGCTGAAGATGCCCATTTTTGGCACTTTGGTTGACAAGTCTTGCATCGCGCGCTGGACACGAACGCTGTCCACCATGTTCGCTGCCGGGGTGCCCTTGGTCGAGGCGTTGGATTCAGTGGGAGGGGCGGCAGGCAATTCAGTCTATGCATTGGCAACCGTCAAAATTCAACATGAGGTGTCCACCGGTACCGCACTTACCGTGGCCATGACCAACGTGAACCTGTTCCCGTCAATGGTGCTGCAAATGTGCTCGATCGGCGAAGAGTCCGGCTCTATCGACCATATGCTGGGCAAAGCGGCAGACTTTTATGAAGCGGAAGTGGATGACATGGTGGCAGGCATTTCCAGCTTGATGGAGCCCATCATCATCGTGATTTTGGGCACGCTGATCGGTGGCATTGTGGTGGCCATGTACCTGCCCATTTTCAAACTGGGGCAGGTTGTTTGATGACAGGTTTGATGTGGCTGGACATTAGCCTGATCGGTGGGTTGGGGTTGTTAATCGGCAGTTTTCTCAACGTTGTCATTTATCGGCTCCCAAAAATGATGGAGCAACAGTGGGCCACGGAGGCGGCCATGATGGCTGGCAAGGAGCCCGAACCCTTGGCACCTCATGAGCGCTTTAACCTGATGGTGCCGCGCTCACGGTGCCAAAAATGCAGCCATTCCATCACCGCGTTTGAAAACATCCCGGTGCTGAGTTTCTTGTTCTTGCGCGGCAAATGCGCCTGCTGCGCAGCGCCCATCGGTATTCGCTACCCACTGGTTGAGCTAGCCACCGGTGCGCTGTTCACTTGGTGCGCGTGGCGGTGGCAGTTAACGCCCGCCACCTATGTGTGGTGTGCTTTTTCGGCCGCCGTCGTGGCCCTGGCCATGATTGATTGGGACACCACGTTGCTGCCGGATGACATCACACTGCCCTTGTTGTGGGGTGGTTTGGTGGCTTCGGCTTTGTTGTGGAACCCAATTCCCTTAAGTACAGCGCTGTGGGGAGCAGTCGCTGGCTACCTGTCCTTGTGGTTGGTGTACTGGGCCTTCAAACTGCTCACAGGCAAAGAAGGCATGGGCTACGGTGACTTCAAGTTGTTTGCGGCGCTGGGTGCGTGGTTTGGCTGGCAGGCCTTGGTGCCCATTATTTTGATGGCATCGGTTATCGGTGCGGTGGTCGGAATTGCGATGAAGTTCAGCACCGGGCTGCGCGAGGGTGGGTACATCCCCTTTGGGCCTTTTCTGGCGGGTGCCGGGCTGACCGCCATGGTCTTTGGGCCGCAGTCCATTTTGCAATTTGTAGGGCTCTAGCCTGTGCGCACCGGTTGGCGCTTGGGTCTGACAGGCGGTATTGGCAGCGGTAAAAGCACGGTTTCTAACTTGCTCAAGCAGCACGGTGCTGCCATCGTAGATGCTGATGCCACATCACGTCTGTTGACCCAGCCAGGTGGATTGGCCATTGTCTCTATCTGCTCGGAGTTCGGTGACGACTTTATCGACTCAACGGGCGCGATGAATCGCGACAAAATGCGCGAATTGATTTACGCCGACCCCACCGCCCGTTTGCGCCTTGAGGCCATCATTCACCCTCTGGTGGGGCAGGAAACCCAGCGCCAAGCAATAGCAGCGGCCCAGGCGGGTTTTAAGGTTGTGGTGTTTGACATCCCGTTGCTGGTTGAGTCCAACCAATGGCGCCAAAACTTGGATCAAGTCATCGTCGTTGACTGCTCGCCCGAGGTGCAAATTGAGCGCGTCATGGCTCGAAGTGGTCTGACCGAGGCCGTCATTCGAGGCATTATTGCTGCTCAGGCCACCCGACAAGCACGTCTGTCATGTGCCGATCTCGTGATTTTCAATGCACGCTTGAGTCTGAACGACTTGGCTGATGAAGCCTGCCAAATTGCACGCCGGTTCGGGCTATCATCCCCGCAGCCTTTGGCTTAACGGAATACAAAGCGTGATCTTTTACGAATACCCACTGAATGAGCGAATTCGCACTTACCTGCGCATTGAACACCTGTTTCAACGGCTGACCGAGCTGGTGGCCCGTGACCAGGCGCTGGATCATCACTACGCGCTGGCAACTATTTTCGAGATCATGGATGTGGGTGCCCGGGCTGACCTGAAATCAGATGTTCTCAAAGACCTGGAGAAACAAAAGCACGCACTGAACGCCTACCGGGGCAACCCCGCGATTGCCGAGAGTGTGCTGGATGACGTGATCGGGCAGCTTGACGTTCGTTTTTCGGCCCTGAACGGGCTGCCGGGCAAAGTCGGCCAGTCCTTGACTGAAAACGACTGGCTAATGAGCATTCGCAGCCGCGTGGGCATCCCCGGCGGCACCTGCGAGTTTGATTTGCCCGCCTATTACGCTTGGCAACACGAATCCAGCATCACGCGCCGGAGTGATTTGCAGCGCTGGGTGGCCAAGTTGTCCCCGCTGGCCGATTCGGTACAAATGCTGTTGCAATTGATCCGTGAATCGGGGGCGCCGCAAAAGGTCATCGCGGTAGGGGGCCAATTTCAGCAAAACCTGCCCCAGGGCCGCACCTTTCAACTGATGCGCCTGGCGATTGACCCGTCGCTGCGGCTGATTCCTGAAATCAGCGGTAACCGCCTGATGGTGTCCATTCGCTTGATGCAACACGAATCTGATGACCGCCTACACGCCAGCACAGCAGACGCATCGTTCGAGGTGACGCTCTGCACTTAATCGTGGTCACCCGACCTTGATCGCCATGGAAAAACCAGTTTTGAAAATTGTGGTCTGCCCCACCTGCAACGGGGATAGTATTTTTGCCCCGAGCAACGCGTTTCGCCCTTTTTGCAGCGAGCGGTGCAAGAGCATAGACTTTGGCGCTTGGGCCAGTGAGAGCTTTCGCATGCCCACCGAGACACCGCCAGAGGACCAAGTCTACGGGGATGCCAAATTGCAGTGATTGGCAAGATTTTATGATGAAATGACTCTCAAGTCCCCGTCAATCATCAATAGTTTGCTATTTAATATGTAGCATCCTGAAAATCCTGTTCGGCGGCGAACCAGCTCAAAACAGGGATGGTTCCGGGTAAAACAGGACTGACCTGCACTGGTAACCGCTGCCAGGCAAACTGTTGACCTTCACGCATTTGCAAGTCTCCGCGCCAGTCATATACCTTGCAAAAGTTCAGGCGCACCAAGGCATGGGGGTAGTCGACCATTTCGACTTTCCAAAGCGACGCTGCACCAATCTCAATGCCAAGCTCTTCCTGAAGCTCACGCGCCAATGCTTGTTGCACCGACTCACCGGCTTCCAGCTTGCCACCGGGGAACTCCCAGTAACCTTCGTAGACTTTGCCGGGAGGGCGCGACGTCAACAGAAAATCGCCGTTGGACAGGATAAGAACGCCAACGGCAACTTCGGTGACCAGGCGATCAGGGCCGCCTTCACGGGGCAGTTCCGCATCCGCCAACAGCGGGGTTGGGGTCATGCCACCAAGGTGTGGCGACCGGCGTAATCGCGGGCAAACTGCCACGCCACCCGGCCACTGCGCGAACCCCGCTCCAGCGCCCAAACCAGTGCCTCGGGACGCGCTGCAGCGATGGCAGCCACTGAGACACCAAATGACGATAACCATTGCGCGGCAATCATCAAATACTCGTCTTGTGTGAATGGGTAAAAGCTGACCCATAAACCAAAACGCTCCGAAAGTGAGATTTTTTCTTCAACCACCTCGCCGGGGTGAACCTCGCCGTCATCCGTATGCGTGTAGGTGAGGTTTTCCTTCATGTACTCGGGCAACAAATGACGGCGGTTGCTGGTCGCGTAGATGAGCACGTTGGGGGTTGTGGCGGCAATGGAGCCATCCAGAATTGACTTGAGCGCCTTGTAACCTGGCTCGCCATCCTCAAAACTGAGGTCATCGCAAAACACAATGAATTTTTCAGGCCGACTCGACACTACATCAACAATGTCAGGTAAATCAACCAGATCGGCTTTATCCACTTCAATCAGGCGCAGGCCTTGCGAAGCATATTCATTCAGGCAGGCCTTGATGAGCGACGATTTACCTGTGCCCCGTGCACCGGTCAGAAGCACGTTATTGGCCGGTTTGCCTTCAATAAACTGCAAGGTA
>JANOLC010000595.1:0-4472 GCA_031419575.1 Burkholderiales bacterium
TTCGGCGGGCTGAAAGATCAGGTGCAGCGTGCCGTCGAAGTCGCGACTTTGCGCCAACTCCTTGGCAGCCGCCAGCAATGTGGCGGTATGCCCGTCGTGGCCGCAGCCGTGCATCTTGCCCGGCTTTGTGCTGGCCCACGCACGTGTGCCAGCTTCATGAATAGGTAGCGCATCCATGTCGGCACGTATCCCCAGGGAACGGGTGCTTTTGCCACGGCGCAATGTACCCACCACGCCGGTTTTGCCCAGGCCGGTCGTGACGTCATAACCCCAGTCACGCAACTTGCCAGCCACCAGAGCGGCGGTGCGGTGCTCCTCAAACGCAAGCTCGGGATGGGCATGAATGTCACGGCGAAGCTGGATGAATTCGCCAACCCGCTCGGTCATCGCGTGGCCCAGGTAGTTGCCGTCCTTCATGGTCAATTCGCCGCTTTCACTGTCGCTATCCCTTTCGCTTTCAGCCATGCCGCTTTTATCCATACCGTTTATTGCGGTTCCAGCTTGATGGACTTGGCAATCGCTGCCGCCTTGACCACTTCTTTTTTGTAGAAGGCGTCAAGCTGTGCCAGGGTCATGGGTTCGGCCACGGTGCTGCCGGCCGTCTCAATGATTTTTCGAATGTCCGGGTTGCCCAGCGCGGTGTAGGCGGCTTTGTGCACGGCGGCCACTTGGGCATCAGGCGTCTTGGCACTGGCTTGAACGCCAATCCAGATGCTGAACTGGTAGTCCTCAAAGCCTTTGGTGGCGCTTGCCAGAGGCAACTTGGGCAGGCGTGCCAGGGGTTGGCTGGAGGCCAGGGCCAGCGCTTTGATTTGGCCACTCTCAATGGCGCCCATCACTGGGCCGGCCAAGGGGACAATCGCAAAGTCAATCACGCCACCCATCAAATCCTTGACGTAGGGTGCCATGCCGCTGTAGGGCGCGTGCAGGCCACGGGCACCTGCCGTTTGCAGTGCCTTTTCAGCCATCAGGTGATAGAGGGAACCGATGCCCGTGGAGCCAAAGCTGAGTGGCTTGTCAGACTTTTTGGCCAGTGCGACGAACTCTTCCAGCGTGTTCACCGGCAAATCCTTGCGCACGGCAATGGCAATGGGGGTGTACCCCACCAAGGCGGCCAGGCGCATGTCCTCCGGCTTGTTTTTGGCGGCAGCCACACCCAGCGGCGTGTAGATAAGCTCTAGGGGAGAGCCCGCCAAAAGGGTGTAGCCATCTGGCTGGGCATTGGCTGCCTTGAGCACCCCCAGGGAGCCACCCACGCCCACCACGTTTTCGACGATGACGGGCTGACCAAACACTTCAGCCATGCCTTTGCCGACGGCGCGCCCGAGCACATCGGAGCCACCGCCCGGTGGAAACGCCACGATCATGCTGACGGGTTTGGACGGGTAGGTCTGAGCAGACACTGAAGCGGCCAGCGCCAGGCCAACAAACAGTGCACTGCAATGGCGAATCAAAGCGCGGGGGGTGGGATGCATGGCAGGCTCCAAAAATGTGGTGGTGAAGGGGAGAAGTAACGGGGCTGAAGCGAATGGTAGGCGGTCAAAATCAATGTGTCCAATGACTTATTTTTCTAGTTATCATTCATTTTTCTCATTGTTATTCCCCTTCTGAGGGGGGCACAACACGCCATGAATATCAAGCATCTGGAACACCTGCTGGCCCTGGCCGATACTGGCTCGTTCAGCCGCGCGGCCGAAAAACTGTTCATCACCCAATCGGCACTGAGCCGCAGCATCCAGAGCCTGGAGGACGACTTGGGCGGAAAGGTGCTGGACCGCATTGGCAAGCGCAATGAGCTCACCCCGCTGGGCCAGGACGTGGTGACTAGAGCCCGCCATATCGTGCGGGATGCAGCCGAGTTGCGCCACAGCGCGCAGTTGTTGCAACAGGGGGGCAAGGGTTCCATCAGCGTCGGCTTGGGCTCAGGGCCGGGGGCGTTGTTGATGACGCCGTTGATGTGCGCAGCCGCCGGGCACTACCCCGGCATGCGGGTTGCCATCACACGCGGCCCCACCGAACTGCAAATCCAGCAACTGCGAAGCCGCCAGCTGGATGCCATGGTGGTGGACATCCGCCGCGTCACGCCCGCCACCGATTTGAACATTGAATCCCTTGGGGAAATCCGCGCGGGTTTCATCGTCAATGCCACGCACCCGCTGGCGGCCAAACGGTCAGTCAGTTTTCAGGACATCACCGAGTACCCGGTGGCATCCACCCCCTTGTCGGATGAAGTGGTGCGCCTGCTGGTGGACCAATACGGCGTGTTGGCCAACCCGTCAGCTCTGGTCACGCTGCTGTGCGAAGACGTTGCCAGTATGTTGGCCACCGTGGCGCAAACCCAGGCGATTTATTTGGGCGTCGTGGCCGCTGCCCGGGCAGGCCTGCAAGATGGGTCACTGGTTGAATTGCCCATCAAGCCCAGGCTCAAGGCGGCGGCCCGCTTTGCCTATGTCACGCTGGCGGGGCGAACTGAAGCCCCGGTGATGGGCTGGTTTCGTAGCTTTGTGCGGGCGCATTTGCACGATTGACCGGCAGGTTCAGGGTGCCAGGCTCTCATCATTATTAATAGCAAACTATTCAATATTGACGGGGACTAGCGGCAATTTTCATCTCTGAAGCCCGTATTTCTCCATCAACCGCGCCCGCTGCCCCGGCGCAAAATTGATGCGCGCCGGGTCGCCCTGCACGGCGGCAATGAGGCGTTTGTCCATCACCGCAAACCACAGGGGTGGCACGTAGGCCAGCGGGAACATGCCGAAGTAGCCGTTGGGCAGCTGCGGCGCTTCTTCAAAATGGCGCAGCGACTGGAACCGGCGCATGGGGTGGGCGTGGTGGTCGGAGTGGCGCTGCAAATGAAACGTGGCCCAGTTGGAGAACACGTGGTTGCTGTTCCACGAGTGCTGTGGTTTGCAGGTCTCGTAACGGCCATTCGCACCCATCTGGCGCAGCAGGCCATAGTGCTCAATGTAGTTGGCGGATGTGAGCTGAAAGTTGGACCAAAGTGCAGCAGGCAGCAAAAACAAAAGCACTTGGGGCCCCAGCCACACGCACAAGCCGCCCCACAGCGCCAGCGTGATCAAGGCGGGCTGGATGATTTGGTTGTGCAGCGACCAGAAGGGCTGGCCGGCCGCCCGCATGCGTTCGCGCTCCAGCGCCCAGGCGCGGCGAAACGCGCCCGGCATCTCACGGCAGACAAAGCGCCAAATCGACTCGCCCATGCGGCTTGAGGCCGGGTCTTCGGGCGTGGCCACATCGCGGTGGTGGCCGCGGTTGTGCTCTACCGTGAAGTGGCCGTAAAACGTGGGCGCCAAAATCAGCTTGGCCAGCCACTTCTCCAGCGGGTCCTGCTTGTGGCCAATCTCGTGGCCCAGGTTGATGCAAAAGCCGCCCACGCCGCCGGTGGCAAGGATCAGCCCCAGCATCGCACCCCAAGACAAATCAGCGCTCTGGCTGAACCAGGCCGCATAAATGAAAGCGCCCCACAGCAGCGGCACTAGCGCGAAGGTGACGCGCCGGTAATACGGGTCAGCCTCCAGCGCGGGCACGGCAGACTCGGGCGGGTTACTGGTGTCGGTGCCCAGCGCCAGGTCGAGCAAGGGTGCCACGCAGTAGGTAAATATCACCGGCAACCACAACATGATCGTTGCGGGGTGCCATTGCCACAACAGCGGGCCAGCGGCGATTGACAAGGGCACCAGCAGCGACAGCACCCAGGCAAAACGCTTGTTGTCCCGATAGGGGGGTGCGATTGGGTTGGGCGAGGTTGCAGGCATAGGGTGATCTCCTGCACGTGATTCTGCCTTGCCGTGCGCGCCGTGTCACATCGACGGCTTGAATATCAAATTCAATAGCAAACTATTCAATATTGGCAAGGACTACAGGCCTTTTTAATATTTAAACTGGAGAAAGCAACACCTGCGAGCACCACCAGCAGCTGGTGCAAGCTGCGGCCCCCCGGCTTGCTACCATCAACCCCATGTCCGCCGCCAAACTCACCCTCTCCCGCCTCGAAAATTTGCTGATGACCGCCTGTGACGCCCTGCGCGGCAACATGGACGCCAGCGAGTACAAGGAATACATTTTTGGCATGCTCTTCCTCAAGCGTGCCAGCGACCTGTTTGACGAGCGACGCGAAGCCATCAAGGCCGAAGGCAAAGCTGCAAATTTGAACGCAGCCGACATTGCCCTCAACCTCGAAGACAAAGACCAATACTCGGGCAAATACTTCTTTGTGCCCGAGCGCGCCCGCTGGAGCGAGCTCAAACACACCAAGGTCAACGTCGGCTCCATGCTCAATAAGGCGCTGGAAGCGTTGGAGGACGACAACGCCGACGCCCTGCAAGACGTGCTCAAGGGCACCATCAACTTCAACCGCAAAATCGGCCAGACCACGCTCGACGACGACACGCTGGCCGACTTCATTCAGAACTTTGACAAGATTCCGCTCAAAGACAGCGACTTCGAGTTCCCCG
>JANOLC010000596.1:0-2798 GCA_031419575.1 Burkholderiales bacterium
CAGACCACGCGTGTGCTGTCGGTGCTGCTGCCGGCCTTCGTCTACGTGCTGGCCATGGACTTCGTGGGCATCTATGTCGCCTCGGCGATATACATCCTGCTGTTCATGGTCATCCTGGGCAAATACCCCATCGTCAAGAGCCTGTTGCTGGCCCTGGCGATCAACGCCTTCTTCTTCGTCCTGTTCGAAGTCTGGTTCAAGGTGCCGCTCTACAAGGGCACGCTGGAACCGCTGAGCTTCCTCGGCTATTGACCATCGCAAACTGCCATCGCAGGGGCTGCCGCGACCTCGCCGCAGCCTGAGATCCGCACCTCACGGAGATAGATTCCATGGAAGCATTCGGTTCCCTGATGCAGGGCTTCGGCGTCATCCTGACGCCCATGAACATCGGCCTGATGTTCGTGGGCATCATCCTGGGCGTGCTGATCGGCGTGCTGCCCGGTCTGGGCGGCGCCAACGGCGTGGCGATCCTGCTGCCGCTGACCTTCACCATGTCGCCCACGTCGGCCATCGTGATGCTGTCCTGCCTGTACTGGGGCGCGCTGTTCGGCGGTGCGATCACCTCGATCCTGTTCAACATTCCGGGTGAGCCCTGGTCGGTGGCGACCACCTTTGACGGCTACCCGATGGCCCAGAAGGGCCAGGCCGGGCGGGCGCTGACGGCAGCCTTCACTTCCTCTTTCGTCGGCGCCTTTGTCGCCGTCGTGATGATCACCTTCCTGGCGCCTCTGGTGGCCAAGTTCGCGCTCAAGTTCGGCGCGCCGGAGTTCTTTGCCGTCTACCTGCTCACCTTCTGCAGCTTCGTCGGCATGGGCAAGGGCTCGCCCTTCAAGATCCTGGTCTCGATGACGCTGGGCTTTGCGCTGGCCGCCGTGGGCATGGACACCGTGACCGGGCAGCTGCGCCTGACCTTCGGCCAGGCCGAGCTGATGCGCGGCTTTGACTTCCTGATCGCGGTCATCGGCCTGTTCGGCATCGGCGAAATCCTGTTGTCGATGGAAGAAGGCCTGCAGTTCCAGGGCAAGTCCGCGCGCATCGATGCCAAGGTGGTGTGGGAAACCTGGAAAGAGCTGCCCAAGTACTGGGTGCTGTCGCTGCGCAGTTCATTGGTCGGCATCTGGATGGGCATCACGCCCGGCGGTGCCACCCCGGCCTCGTTCATGAGCTACGGTCTGGCCAAGAAGATGTCCAGGCGTGGCGACAAGTTCGGCAGCGGTGAGATCGAAGGCATCATCGCGCCCGAGACAGCGGCGCACGCCGCCGGCACCGCCGCACTGCTGCCGATGCTGGCCCTGGGCATTCCGGGCTCGCCCACCGCCGCCGTGCTGCTGGGCGGGCTGCTGATCTGGGGCCTGCAGCCCGGACCGCTGCTTTTCGTCGAGCAGAAGGACTTCGTCTGGGGCCTGATCGCCAGCATGTACCTGGGCAATATCGTCGGCCTGATCGTGGTGCTGACCACGGTGCCGTTGTTTGCGTCGATCCTGCGCATCCCGTTCTCGATCATCGCGCCGGTGATCATCGTGATCTGTGCCATCGGCGCCTACACCGTGCACAACGCGATGCTCGACATCTGGTTCATGCTCGGCTTCGGCGTCGTCGGCTACGTCTTCAAGAAGCTCGACTACCCGCTGGCGCCGATGGTGCTGGCGCTGGTGCTCGGCGACAAGGCCGAAGACTCGTTCCGCCAGGCCATGCTCGTTTCTCAAGGCGAGGTCTCGATCATGTGGGCCAACCCGCTGGTTGGTTCGATCACTACGCTGGCCCTGTTGATGCTGTGCTGGCCGCTGATTTCCAAGGCGCTGCACCTGCTTCGCGCGCCCAAGGCCGACGAATTCGCCGCACAGCGGCCGGTGGATTGAACCAGGGGATCCGACATGCCTGTCATCGCATTGACCCAGGGGATGGGCTCGCTGGCTCAGGACATCGCCGAGCTATTGGCCCAGGAGCTGCAACTCGCCACGCTACAGCATGAGGTGGCCGAGCGCGTGGCCAGCAAGATGCATGTCTCCAGGAGCCTGATCAACCGCCTGCGCTCGGGCAAGGCCGGCACCATCGAGCGCTTGACGGCCGACCGGGAAAGCATCGCCGTCTACACCGCCGAGGAAGTGCTCGAGGCTGCCGCCCGCGGCAATGTGGTGCTGCGCGGCTGGGGCGCCACCTGCCTGCTGCGCCCGGTACCGCATGTGCCCTGCGTGCGCATCTTGCGTCCGCTGGCCAAGCGCGTGCAATGGCTGATGGCCGAGCTCGACACCGACGACGCCGACCTTGCTGAGGCCGAAATCCGCCGCAGCGATCAAGCCAACGCCGCGCGCATGCACGAGCAGTTCGGCGTCAACTGGGGCGATCCGGTGCTGTTCGACCTGGTGCTCAACACCGACCGGCTCTCGGTCGACACCTGCGTGCAGCAGATCAAGGCCCTGCTGGTGCGGCCCGAGTTTGCCGAGACCGAAGCCTCGCGCGCGCTGCTCAGTGACATGGCCCTGCAAGCAAGCGTGCGCGCCGCCCTGCGGGCCCATGAAGCGACGCGCGACGTCGACATCGTGATCGAGGGTGCCGGCGAGAGCATCGTCCTGCGCGGCATCGTGGTCAGTGCCGGCGAACGCACAGCGGCCGAACAGGTGGCAGTGGCGGTGCCGGGGGTGAAGGCGGTCGACAACCAGTTGCGCGTGATGGCAATGTCGCGCCTGTTCCCGTCGGCGAAGAACTGATCAGATCTTGCCGCGCTGCTTCAGCCGGCTCAGCGTTTCGGCCGAGAGGTTGAGGTAGGCCGCGAGTTCCTTCTTCGGAATCCGCTCGGC
>JANOLC010000597.1:0-7071 GCA_031419575.1 Burkholderiales bacterium
TGCAGCGAAATCTTCTACGATCACGGCGACCACATCCCTGGTGGCCCACCCGGCAGCCCTGGTGAAGATGGCGACCGATTCATCGAAATCTGGAACCACGTGTTCATGCAGTTCGACATGCAGGCCGATGGCAGCCTGGTCAAACTTCCCGCGCCGTGTGTGGACACTGGCATGGGCCTGGAACGCCTGGCCGCCATCCTGCAGCACGTGCACAGCAATTACGAGATTGATATTTTTGATGCGCTGATCAAGGCGGCCGCGCGTGAGACAGGCGAAAAAGACTTGAACAACAAGAGCCTGCGCGTGATTGCCGACCACATCCGCGCCACCTCATTTTTGGTGAGCGACGGCGTGATCCCCGGCAGTGAGGGCCGAGGCTACGTGCAACGCCGCATCATCCGCCGCGCCATCCGCCACGGCTACAAGCTGGGCCAGAAAACGCCGTTCTTCCACAAGCTGGTGGCCGACTTGGTCATGCTGATGGGCGGGGCCTACCCCAAGCTGGCATCGGACGAAAAACGCATCACCGCGGTGCTGAAGGCCGAGGAAGAGCGCTTCTTTGAGACGCTGGCCACCGGCATGGAAATTTTGGATGCCGCTTTACCATCCGTTCGCACTGAGCTTGTCGAAGTGCAGTCCCAGGCTTCGACAAGCTCAGCCCGAACGGGTTCGGTGCTGCCGGGCGACGTGGCCTTCAAGCTGCACGATACCTACGGCTTCCCGCTCGACTTGTCGGCCGACGTGTGCCGAGAACGCGGGGTGGAGGTGGACGAGGCAGGCTTCAACACCGCCATGGACAAGCAAAAAGCCCAGGCGCGCGCGGCTGGCAAATTCAAGATGGACAAAGCGCTGGATTACAGCGGCGACAGCAACACCTTTGTGGGCTATGACAAGCTGGTGGTTGCTACTAAAGTAGTAGCTATCTATGTAGACGGAACGGGGACTTCAGCGCTAAAAGAAGGTCAATCTGGCGTTGTGGTGCTGGAAACTACACCGTTCTATGCCGAGTCCGGCGGGCAAGTGGGGGACGAGGGAGTTATTGCCGTTCACCCTGAGCTTGTCGAAGGGAGGGCTTCGACAAGCTCAGCCCGAACGGTCTTTGAAGTGACGGACACACAAAAAATCAAAGCCGATGTGTTTGGCCACCACGGCACGGTCAGCCACGGCACGCTTAAATTAGGTGACAGCGTAACCGCCCAGGTCAACACCGCCGTGCGTGCACAAACCATGCGCAACCATTCGGTCACCCACTTGATGCACAAAGCTTTGCGCGAAGTGTTGGGTGCCCATGTCACGCAAAAGGGCTCGCTGGTCAATGCGCAGCGTACCCGATTCGACTTTTCTCACAACGCCCCTGTTTCTGAGTTGCAAGTGCGCGAAATTGAGGCCCGGGTGAATACCGAGATTCTTGCCAACGCGGCAACCAAGGCAGTCGTCATGGACATCGAATCAGCTCAAAAGACCGGCGCAATGATGCTGTTTGGCGAAAAGTACGGCGAAATGGTGCGTGTGCTGGACATTGGCACAACGCGCGAGTTGTGTGGTGGCACCCATGTGGCGCGCACGGGTGACATTGGCCTGTTCAAGGTGGTGAGCGAAGGCGGCGTGGCTTCGGGTGTGCGGCGTATTGAGGCCGTAACGGGCGAGGGCGCGCTGGCCTACCTGCAAGATCTGGAAGACACCGTGGGCCGGGCCGCAGGGTCACTCAAAGCGCCAGTGGTGGAGCTGAACGACCGCATCACCAGCATGGTAGATCACGTCAAGGCGCTGGAGAAAGAAGTCACCGCACTCAAAGGCAAGCTGGCTTCCGCCCAAGGCGATGAAATGTTGGCCCAGGCCAAAGACCTGACGGGCACAGACGGCAAAACGCTCAAGCTGCTGGTGGCCCGCCTTGATGGTGCCGACGCCAAAACCCTGCGCGAAACCATGGACAAGCTCAAGGACAAGCTGAAAACCGCCGTGGTCGTGCTGGGCGTGGTGGACGGCGCCAAAGTGCAGATTGCTGTTGGCGTGACGGCGGACAGCACTGCGCTGGTCAAGGCCGGTGAGCTGGTTAACTTCATTGCGGCCCAGGTGGGTGGCAAGGGCGGTGGCAAGGCCGACATGGCCATGGCCGGTGGTACAGAGCCGGGCAGGCTGGCCGATGCGCTGGCCAGCGTGCAGGCTTGGGTGGCCGCCAAAATCTGATGGCCTTCTTGCCGTGACAGATGCAGTGGTCATTTGGGGTACGCATCTGTGGCGACGGGTTTCCGCGCTACTCAGATCCGTTGATCTCTCGAATCCCGTTCGTGCTGAGCTTGTCGAAGCCCTTCGACAAGCTTAGGGTGAACGGGTCATCCTTCATCAGGCAAGAGCAATGACCTTCCTAAGGCTAACTCTAAGCCTCTTATGGGTGGGCCTTGTGGCCGGGGTGGCTCAAGCCCAAGGCTTCACGCCCATCCGCGCATCCGGCCACCTGACTGCGGCAGACTTGGGCTTGGTCATCAATACGGCGGATCCGTATTCAGTAGCGGTGGGCGACTATTACGCGCGCCTGCGTGGCATCCCGTCCGAGCAAATTTTGCGGGTCGAGCTGCCCGTCAAATCCACGCTAACCGCACCTGAGTTTGAAGCCTTCTCAAAACAAGTGCGTGAAAACATGGGCCCGCAGGTGCAGGCAATTGCCATGGCTTGGGCACAGCCCTATGCGGTGGAATGCAATTCCATCACTGCCGCGCTGACCCTGGGCTTTGCGTCTGACGTATGCAACCAGACCTGCGCGCCCACGCCGCCCTCGCGTTACTTCAATTCGGTCAGCCCCCGCCCATTTACCGACCTGGGCCTGCGCCTGTCCATGCTGATTGCTGCCAAAAGCATTGACAGCGCCAAAGCCTTGATTGACCGGGGCATCGCGTCTGACCAGCAACTGGGCAAACGCGGCGCGCCGCCTGCCAATGCCGTGTTTGTAAACACCCCCGATGCCGCCCGCAATGTGCGCGTGGCGTTGTTTCCCCGAGATGGTGCGATCACCCTGCGCAATGCCCAAGGCGCAATGATCGATGCAGGTGTGCGTGTGATGCGTCGTGATGCGGCAGACACCACGCCCTTGCAGCGCGTGTTTTTGTACCAGACGGGTTTGATCCGCATGGACAACATCGACGCCGCGCAATGGCTGCCCGGTGCGCTGGCGGACCACCTCACCTCCACCGGGGGCCGCCTCTTGGACACCCATGGTCAGATGAGTGTTCTCGACTGGCTGGAAGCCGGTGCCACCGCCAGCTACGGTACGGTGAGTGAACCCTGCAACCATCTGCAAAAGTTTCCGCATCCGCAAGTGCTGCTGTTTCATTACATGAACGGCGCCACCGCGCTGGAGGCCTACTGGCGCAGCGTGGCCTGGCCCGCGCAGGGTGTGATTGTGGGGGAGCCACTCGCCGCACCTTTCTCTGCTGCCTTGACGCGCTAAAACTGGCCTTCAAACCATGTCATTGTCTATCGCCCCGGTTAGCGCAGCCAGCCTGAATGACTTGATGCGCAGTGGCCCGCGTCTGGCCCCCATCACCTCGGGTTTGTTGGTCATCAATCTGCTGGTTTTTGCGGTCATGCTGGTGTTTGGTGCGGGCCTGTGGCACACCTCCAACGGTCTGCAACTGGCTTGGGGCGCCAACTTTGGTCCGGCCACGCAAGACGGCCAGTGGTGGCGGTTGTTCACCGCCATGTTCATTCACTTTGGCATCGTGCACTTGGGCTTGAACCTGTGGGCGCTGTGGGATGTGGGGCGTTTGGTGGAGCGACTGTATGGACGCCTCAATTTCACCGTGCTGTACCTGACCAGTGGCGTGCTGGGCAATGTGTTGTCGCTGGTGGTGCAGGGCAACCGTGCTGTATCGGGTGGCGCATCGGGGGCCGTGTTCAGCCTGTACGGTGCGTTGCTGGTGTTTTTGTGGCGCGAGCGCAAGCAGGTGGAGCGGAGCGAATTTCGTTGGCTATTTGGTGCGGCTTCGGTGTTCACGCTGCTGACCTTAGGGCTGGGGCTGGTGGTGCCGGGCATCGACAATGCCGCGCACGTGGGCGGCCTGCTGGCCGGTGGCCTGCTGGGTGCGGTGATGGCCCGGCCCTGGACGTTGAGCAGTCCCGGCGTGGTGCGGGGTCGCTGGCTGGCGGGGATTTTGCTGGTGGGTGGCACGGTGGCTTTAGTGCAGCGCATTCCAGAGCCCACCTATCGCTTTGGCGACGAGTTGCGGGCCCGCGAGGCGATTCGTACCTTCCTGACTGAAGACCAGCGGATCAGTCAGAAGTGGGATGCCATTCTGGACTCAGGCCGGCGCAACCAGGCCACGTTTGACCAGCTCGCGGGCAGCATCGATACCAACGTCACCGCCGTCTACCAGCACAGCTTTGAGCAACTCATGGCCGCCAGCCCCGGCGGGGCAGCACCTTCCGCCAAAACACTGGCCACTCTGCAAAGCTACGCCACCTTGCGGGCCGATGCCTCGCGTGATCTGGCCGATGGCTTGCGCACCAAAGACGTCGACAAAATCCGTAGCGCGCTGCAGCAGGCCAAGCAGGCACCAGCGCTGGCGCAGGCTCAGCAAGCACCGGCGTCAGGCACCAAGCCGCTTGTGCGTCCTGTACGGCCCGTATCGGCAACGTCCGCTGCGGCCCCCCCCAGCTGATTCAGCCAACTAGGGGCAGGCCCTCGTCCGATTCTCTTCAAACTGGTACGAGTTTGGCGAATCAATCTGGTTGTGGGCAGCACCAATGCCACCCATCAGGCGCGCCAACTGGAAATCAATCAAGTCTTCCACGCGCTGTTTCAGAATGGGTTTGATGTCCACCGACTTGTCGAAATACATGGGTTGGGCCAGCTGCTTTTGCAGCACCGACGTCAGCAGGCGTGCGCCTATGCGCAAGTGGTTGCGCCAGGCAGCCACGTGTTCGTTTTCATGTTCTTCGATGATGCGACGGCGGCAGTCGTTGGTGGTCTCGCGGGCGATGTAAACCTTGAGTTCGGTGAAACCCAGCGTGAGCGTGAGCGACGGCACGGCGCACAGGTGGCCGTTGGCATCGGTGAGCGCGCGCGACGTCAAATCCAGCCGCGATGACGGCTCGGCATGGGTCAGGCCCAGCACGCGGTGGTAGGGGTTGCCACCCGTGGCGGCCGTGGCCGATTGCAACAGACGCTTCAGTTCTTCAAGGCTACGGGTGTTGTCGCGGGTGGCGGGCTTGTCTTCAAAGACGGCCTGGATTTTGGCGTCTAGTGCCAGTTGCTCACAGCGGGCTTCAAAACTGGCGGACGGGTTGCCCGTTTGCGCGAGGCTTGCTTGGGTTCCCATCAATACGATGGCTAGCAGTAGGCGGAGAAGGTAACTCATATCGCTACAAAATAAATAGCTAACTATTGATAATTGACGGGGACTTGAAGGTCTTTTTATCTTGGAAGTCATCCTGGAGCATCTCCAGCGCACGCAAATGGCGTTGACTCTCAAACCGTCGCACCTGCCCGCTCAGCGGGTCGGTGAATTCAATCGACTTGGCCAGCAACTGTAGCGGTTGCTCGTGGTTGGTTTGCCCCTCGGGCGTGAGGATGGGGTAGATGCCATCACCCAGCAGCGGCAGGCCCAGCGCGGCCATGTGAACGCGCAATTGGTGGCGGTGGCCTGTGATGGGCTTCAATTCATACCGTGCCCAGTCGCCCAGCACTTCCAGTGGTGCAATGTGGGTGATTGAATTTGGTGGGCCGTCCACCTCGGCTTGCTGCATAAAATGGGCGGCTGACGCCTCGATGCGTGTCTTGCGGGTCAGTGGCCAGGGCAGGGCGGGGTTCCAGCGGGCATTGGCCTGATAGGTTTTGTGGACTTCACGCTCGCGAAACAGCGCATGGTAGGCATCGCGCGTAGCAGGTTGGGCTGAGAACAGCACCAACCCGGCCGTGTCGCGGTCAATGCGGTGAATCGGCACCAAGTCGTTCAAGCCCAGCTTGTTCTTCAGGCGCACGAGCACGGTTTCCTGCAGGTATTTGCCTGAGGGCAACACGGGCAAAAAATGCGGCTTGTCCACCACCAGCAGGTGCTCGTCTTGCCACAGCACCACTTCGCCAAACGGAATGCGGGGCTCGACCTCAATCGCACGGTAGTAGTAGATGCGGCGCTGAGGGGTGTAGGGGGTCAGCGTTGTGAGGGGCTGACCCTGGTCGTCCACCACATCACCCTGCGCCAGGCGTTGCAGCCAATCGGTGCGGGACACGCCGGGAAAGCGATGAAACAGAAACTCGGCGACTGTGAGTCCAGTGCCACTGCCATCGCGATTGGCGGGGTCAATAGGCAGGAAGACGCTGCTGGCGCTGACCCCGTGTCGGGTGGGGGGTATTTTTGGGCGAGCGCCTTTCACACCCGCTCAAACACAAGATCCAAAACTCCGTGCCCCAGCTTGATGCCTCGGTTCTCAAACTTGGTCAGCGGTCGGTAAAACGGCTTGGGGGCATAACCCATCAGCTCGGGGTTAGATATGACCGCGCGGTTGCTCAGCAGCGGCTCGGCGCTCAGCACTTCCAGAATTTGCTCGGCATAGGGTTGCCAGTCGGTGGCGCAATGCAGATAAGCGCCGGGCTTCAGGCGGGTGGCCAGTTTGGCGATCAGCGGGGTCTGGATCAGGCGGCGCTTGTTGTGACGCTTTTTGTGCCAGGGGTCGGGGAAGAAGATATGCACGCCGTCCAGACCCATGGCATCAACTGCGTTCCACACCGGCAGCATGTGGTCGATGACCTCCACGGCGTCGTGTGCAATGATGCGGATATTGCTCAGGTTTTGCTCGCCAATGCGCTTGAGCAACGCGCCCACACCGGGTTCGTGCACCTCGCAGCACAGGAAGCGGGTGTCCGGCAAAGTGGCCGCAATCTTGGCCGTGGCCTCGCCCATACCGAAGCCGATTTCCAACACCACCGGATGGGCACCAGTCCCCGTGGATTGGGCAAAGGTCGCTATAAAATCGATAGTATCCGGTCGGTACGGCAAAAGCACCGTCGGACCTTGAAGCTCGAAGGCGCGGGCCTGGCCAGCGGTGGTGCGACCAGCGCGGCGCACAAAACTTTTG
>JANOLC010000598.1:0-1925 GCA_031419575.1 Burkholderiales bacterium
AAAGGTAACACCATTTTAATAAGTCATCTCACCATGTCAATAAATGCCAGCACGTCTCCAATATGGTCGTCAAAGTCGCTCAACGCGTGGTCGCTGCCTTCCAGCAGCTTGAGTTGGGCGCTGGGGTACCGTGCCGTCATCTCGCGCCAGTCCAGCACCTCGTCGCCTTTGGCGGCAATCAGCAACAGGTTGTTTTGAAATTGCTCTGAAATAGATAGCGAACTATTCAATAATGACGGGGACAACTGCTCTAATTCGTCAATATATTCAGGTTTGAAGACAAAAGTATCCGCCGGGTCATGCCAGCTGGTGTGCACGCCAATGTGCTTGGCCAAATCGCGCGCCGGGTAGACGGCCGGGTTCAGCAGCACCGCCCTACAGCCCGTTTGCGCTGCCACGCAACTGGCGTAGAAACCGCCTAACGACGAGCCAATCACCGCCATCGACGCTTTGGGCCAACTGGCAGTACCGACTTCAATTAACTTCATCGCCGCTTCTGGTGAGGGCGGTAACTGCGGGCACCACCAGGTCACATCCGGGAAACGCTGGGCCATCAATGCAGCCATCTGGCGGGCTTTGGTGGACTGAGGGGAGGAGCGGAAACCGTGCAGGTAGAGGAGGTGGGTGGTGGAATGGTTTGGGTTCGTAGGCGATGACATGGGCCAAATCATAGGGTTGATTGGGCTTTGCAACAGGGCGAAAAAAAGCCCCGTTGGAACGGGGCTTGATTCAGAAACCGGCCTGAGCTGCATCAGGGCAAGTTGTAGGTCGCGTAGAAATGTGCAAACTCGTTGCCTGAGGGGTCACGCGCCCATAAATGCAAGCCAGTCATACGCGCATACGCTTGATACCCGGGGTTTAGGCAATGAGTTTCATTGGCACCATTGGCGCAAGGGATGCTGCTGATGCGCTGGGTGGAGCCAACCGTCTGTGAGTCACTGAAAGGTGTCCTGGTGATTGTGTTCCCCAAGTTATCGCGGTTGGTATTCCCAAACAGTGTGAGACTGGTGGGCGGCAGCGCACCGGTGGGCACTTCCCACGTTGGTGTGACAAGGTTAGTGCTTGACAATTGCGTGTAGCCCGGAGGCCCGACCACGTAGCTGGCCTGCAGGGAGGCCACGATGGTGGCGTTCAGGTTCGCCCATTTTTTGGTACGCATTTCGCCAATCGTCAGGGCCCGTACCCGTGTCTTGTAGCTCTGCGTGCCTTCCAGCAAGGGCGCTGCGGTGCCACCCGAGTAGTAGTTGAGCGTCCAGACACTTTGGTTTCCAAACGAGGCAACCTCAGCTTCCGTAGATTCAGTGGGTGTGAAGAACAGCCCGGTGTCGCGGGTGGCAGGGTGGGTTGCCACAGACGCGGTGTCTGCATACTCGGACCGAACACGAATGAAACTGGTGCCACTGGCGCCCATTCCCGGGATAGCCGTAGAAAGCGTGCTTCCATCAGCTTGAACGGTCTGGCGGCTGGCGTTGAGCTTTGGAAACACCATGCCGTCTGAGCCGCGAATCAAGGTCACATTGGTGTTCTTGGGTGTTGTGACGATCACATGGGTCACCGTGCGACCGCTGGTTGTGATCAGCGGAACGTTGATGGTGTAACCCGTGCTGTAGTAAGTGGAAGCGGCCTGGTTGGGGAATTCCCGCAACTGGGCGTAAGCAGAGATACCACCACCAAAGGCGTATTGATTACCCATCTGTTTGAGCTTGCCGTCGGTGTCCTTGCGAACCACAAGCGTGTCGTAAGCCTCGTTGCCCAGGAGGTCTTTCGATTTGTAGCCAATGACCAGATCACCGTTTTGGCGGGTGAACTCGTAGGTGCCCTGGCTAAAAACAACACCGGTTGCGCCGTTGCGGAACAGGCCGGCGAACGCGCCGTTGTTGTTGGAGTCACGGCCGACCAGATTGCCATTGGATTTGAAATTGCCT
>JANOLC010000599.1:0-3887 GCA_031419575.1 Burkholderiales bacterium
CAGCAATACGTTGAACACATCGGGGTGGGCTTTCTCGACCTCATCCAGCAGCAACACGGCGTAGGGTTTGCGCCGCACGGCTTCGGTCAGGTAACCGCCCTCCTCGTAGCCTACATAACCGGGTGGCGCACCAATCAGGCGGGCCACCGAATGCTTCTCCATGAACTCGCTCATGTCGATGCGCACCAGGTGCTCTTCGCTGTCGAACAAAAATCCGGCAAGGGCCTTGCAGAGCTCGGTCTTGCCGACACCGGTGGGGCCCAGGAACAGAAACGAGCCGGTGGGCCGGTTCGGGTCACCCAAGCCCGCCCGTGAGCGGCGAATGGCGTTGGCGACGGCGGTGATGGCCTCGTCTTGCCCGACCACGCGGTCATGCAGTTTGACTTCCATTTGCAGCAGCTTGTCGCGTTCGCCCTGCATCATTTTGCTCACAGGAATGCCGGTGGCACGGCTTACCACTTCAGCAATTTCTTCGGCCCCGACCATGGTGCGCAACAACTGCGGACGACCACCATCTTTGGCATTCTTGGATTTCCCGGCCTCTTGCGATTGCGCATCCTTCAGTCGTTTTTCCAGTTCGGGCAACTTGCCATATTGCAGCTCACCTGCTTTGTTGAAATCGCCCTTGTCGGTCAACTCCTTGATCTGGAAGCGGACTTTTTCTACCTCTTGCATGATGGTCTTGGACCCCTGCGCCTGGGCTTTCTCGGATTTCCAGAGCTCGTCCAGATCAGCAATCTCTTTTTGCAACCCGGTGATCTCTTCGTTGATCAATTCCAGGCGTTTTTGCGAGGCTTCATCCTTTTCGCGTTTCACGGCTTCGCGCTCGATCTGCAACTGGATCAAGCGTCGGTCTTTCTTGTCCATGACCTCGGGCTTGGAGTCCAGTTCGATCTTGATCTTGCTAGCCGCTTCATCCATTAAGTCAATCGCCTTGTCAGGCAAGAATCGGTCGGTGATGTAGCGGTTGGACAGCTCGGCTGCCGCCACTATTGCCGGGTCGGTGATCTGCACACCGTGGTGCACTTCATACCGCTCCTTCAGGCCGCGCAGGATGGCAATCGTGGCCTCCACGGTCGGCTCGCCCACCAAAATTTTCTGGAAACGGCGTTCCAGTGCGGCGTCTTTTTCAATGTACTTGCGGTATTCGTCCAGCGTTGTGGCGCCCACGCAGTGGAGTTCGCCACGCGCCAGCGCGGGCTTGAGCATGTTGCCCGCATCCATGGCGCCTTCGGCCTTGCCTGCACCCACCATGGTGTGCAATTCGTCAATGAACACAATGGTCTGGCCTTCGTCTTTGGCCAGGTCTTTGAGCACGTTTTTCAGGCGCTCTTCAAACTCGCCACGGAACTTGGCTCCGGCCAGTAGAGCGGCCATGTCCAGGCTCAAGACACGTTTGCCTTTGAGAGACTCGGGCACCTCGCCGGCGACGATGCGCTGAGCCAGGCCCTCGACAATCGCGGTTTTGCCCACACCGGGTTCGCCAATCAGCACCGGGTTATTTTTGGTGCGGCGTTGCAACACCTGAATGGCGCGGCGGATTTCGTCGTCGCGGCCAATCACCGGGTCAAGCTTGCCCATGCGGGCACGCTCGGTCAGGTCAATGCAATACTTCTTGAGCGATTCCCGCTGATCTTCCGCGTCGGCGCTGTTCACGTTCTGGCCGCCGCGCACAGCATCTATCGCAGATTCCAGGGACTTGCGGGTCAAGCCATTGTCTTTGGCAATTTTTGAGATGTCCTGCTTGGTGTCGGTTAGCGCCAGCAGAAACAGTTCACCCGCCACAAACTGGTCACCACGCTTAATGGATTCTTTCTCGGCCGCCTGCAACAACGAAACCATGTCGCGGCCCACTTGCACCTGCTCGTGACCCTGCACTTGGGGCAGATTCCTCATGGCAGCCTCGGCCGCAGCGGTCAGTCCGGCGATGTTGACACCCGCGCGTTGCAGCAGGGCCTTGGGGCCGTCGTCCTGTTTGAGCATGGCCAGCAACACGTGTACCGGCTCAATAAATGCGTGGTCGTTGCCCAAGGCCAGCGTCTGGGCTTCGCCAAAGGCTTCCTGAAATTTGGTGGTTAGTTTTTCGATTCGCACGGCAATCCTTAAAGTTGAATCAGAGCTTGGGCTCATCGCCCCATTTTCAAGAGTCGCGGGGCAAGGCCCAGGCCCAATCCAGCGAGTACATGGCGGAAGTTTGACTAAAATCAAACGACATGATTCATCAACTGCAAGTCACCTACCTCACGGAGCATGACCGCATTCTGGTGCGCATGAATACTCGCGCGGGCGAGGAAATTCGGCTCTGGCTCACGCGAGCGCTGTTGAGAAATTTGCATCCACATTTAGCCATGGTGACGAACGAGATTGCCGCGCTCGCTCCCGCTCAGGCGCAAGGTCCTGCGCAGAACGCTGCTGAGGAACCGACGGGGTCGGTGGCGCACGACGGGGCCGACAGCCGAGCGTTAATTGAGTTCAAAAAGCAGGAGTCGCTGCAAAAAACAGACTTCAGCACCCCATTTGCCGCGCAAGCTCAAACCCTGCCACTCGGCGGGGAACCCCTGTTGGCGACCACTGCGCAATTAACCGTGCTTGAGAGTGGGCAGTTGCGGCTGGGCTTTGAGGAAAAATTGGCAGTGACCGACAAGAATCGCCAGGTCGAAATTACCCTGGGTGCCGACCTGCTGAACGGGTTGATGCATCTGTTGGATCTGGCGTTGAGCAATGCTAATTGGGGCCTGGGCATCGCCCCGGCAACACTGTTTAAGAAGCCTGTACCGCCCGATGCGTTTGCGACGGCGATGCCACCGCAGTATTTGAATTAGCCGCTACGCCACGTTGGTGGCGTTCAACCCCCACTTGGCCAGCGCCTGGTCATCGCTAACGCGGGCATCGACCCAATGCGCACCCTCAGGGGTTTGCTCTTTTTTCCAGAACGGTGCCTGGGTCTTGAGGTAGTCCATCAAAAATTCGCAGGCCTTGAAACTCTCGCCCCGGTGGGCGGAGGTCACGGCCACCAGCACGATTTGATCAAGTGGTTGCAGGAGGCCGATGCGGTGAATGACACGGGCGCCGAAGATATCGAAACGTTGGTGGGCCTCGTCAATCATGGCTTCGATGGATTTCTCGGTCATGCCGGGGTAGTGCTCCAGTTCCAGCGAGCTGACTTCCCCGGCCGTACCGAAATGGCGGTCACGCACGGTGCCGGTGAAGCTGCAGACTGCGCCTACGCGCAAATCTGTGCCACGAAGCGTGGCGATCTCATCCGAGAGATTGAAATCCTGGGTCTGAATGCATACGCGCTGAGAAGTCATGCCAGGATTGTGGCACTGGCTGCGCACCCCCAGTGCAGGAAGGCGCTGTTCAAAAATCAACCGCCGGTGACCGGGGGGAAAAAGGCGACTTCTGCGCCTTCGACCAGCGCTGCACCTTCATCGGCCATAACTTGGTTCAGCGCCATGCGCAATGTCTTGCCACGGGCCAGGCTTTGCGTATAGGCGCCGCCTCGGGCCATCAACTCATCGCGCAAACCACCCAGCGTCTGCGCTGTGGTGTCCAGCGCCTCGCTAGCGTGGCCGATGGCTTCCCGAATGGAGGCAAAATATTTGATGGTAATTTTCATCTGCAACCCAGTACACAAAATCCGTCCGCCTTGAGCCTATCGAAGGGCCCCACGACAGGCTCTGGACAAACGAAGAGGAATTAAATCAGCTCAGCGAAAGGGATGAACTGCACCATATCGCCGTGCGCAATGGTCTGCCCCGGCGGGTTGTCGATAACTCCATCGCCCCAAACGGCAGAGGTCAACACACCCGAGCTTTGATTGGGAAACAGATCCAGCCCACCCGCTGCATTGCGCCGCACCCGCAAAAACTCACGCCGCTTGTCAG
>JANOLC010000600.1:0-1843 GCA_031419575.1 Burkholderiales bacterium
CGCAGCCTTGAAAATATCAAGGTCAAGCAGACCATCGGCTTGAACGTCCAAGTAGGTCACTTCAAACCCCTGGCGCTCCAGCTCACGGCAGGTGTCCAGCACAGCTTTGTGCTCGGTTTTCACCGTGATGATGTGTTTTCCCTTGGTCTTGTAGAAGCCCGCTGCGCCTTTGAGCGCCAGATTGTTGGACTCGGTAGCACCGCTGGTCCAGACGATTTCACGCGGGTCGGCACCGATCAGCGCGGCAACCTGCTCCCGGGATTTTTCGACGGCGGCTTCGGCTTCCCAGCCCCAAGCATGACTGCGTGATGCCGGGTTGCCATAGTGCTGGCGCAACCAGGGGATCATGGCGTCCACCACGCGCTCATCGCACGGGTTGGTGGCGCTGTAATCCATGTAGATGGGGAAATGAGGTGTGGTTTCCATGGCTGGCTCTGTGCTGGCTTAACGTGTCAAAAATGTGACTGTTTCAGAATTGAATAAACGAGTTGCAGTTTTAGGACTTGGCAAACGAGTTGCCAAGGGCAAACACCGAATTCGGGGCGTTGATGCGGATGGGTTTGGACATCGGCATAGCGGAAATGGCCCGCTTTACAGTGGGCTTGTCTTCAATTTGAAGGCCTTTGGCGAGCTGCTCATCCACCAGCTTTTGCAAGCTAACCGAATCCAGAAACTCAACCATGCGCACGTTAAGCGATGCCCACAGGTCGTGTGTCATGCACCGAGCGCCTTCGCCCAGACAGTTCTCTTTGCCGCCACAGTGGGTGGCGTCGATGGGTTCATCTACCGACACGATGATGTCCGCGACGGTAATGTCCGTCGCTTTGCGGGCCAGTGTGTAACCGCCACCGGGGCCTCGCGTGGACTCCACCAACTCGTGGCGGCGCAGTTTGCCGAACAACTGTTCTAAATAAGACAGAGAAATCTGCTGGCGCTGACTGATTGCCGCCAGTGTCACCGGGCCATTGCTCTGACGCAGACCCAGGTCAATCATCGCTGTGACCGCAAAACGGCCTTTGGTTGTTAAACGCATCTCACGCTCCTCGAAGGTAGCTTGGCTGCCAAAAAATGTTGGCCTGGCGGTGCTTCTCCACCTGTTCGTCAAGCCCCTTTGAGAGAAGTTTTCGACGAAGAAGTTCAAGTATACCTAAATCCCTATCAATTTGCTCGGATATCTAGACTGATCAGTCACAAAATGTGAGTTTCTACGAATTAAGCCAAAAGAGCGATGTTGTCCGAGCCTGGCGCGCCAAAAGCTTGGGCCTTCAAAATACCCAGTTGGTCGCGTACCCTAGCGGCTTTTTCAAACTCCAGGTTGCGGGCGTGTTCCATCATGAGCTTTTCCAGCCGTTTGATTTCACGCGCAATGTCTTTCTCGCTCATATCCTCCACCTGTGCGCGTTGCATGGCATCGCGCTCCAGCTTTTCGGCTTCTTTGCCGGCTTTCTCGCTGTAGACGCCGTCGATCAAATCGCGCACCTGTTTGACAATACTGCGCGGCGTGATGCCGTGCACTATGTTGTGTTCGACCTGTTTTTGGCGCCGACGTTCCGTCTCGCCAATGGCTTTTCTCATGGATTCGGTGATTTTGTCGCCATACAAAATGGCCCGGCCATTCAAGTTGCGCGCCGCCCGGCCTATGGTCTGGATGAGGGAGCGCTCTGAGCGCAAAAATCCCTCTTTGTCCGCATCCAAAATCGCCACCAGCGACACCTCGGGGATGTCCAGCCCTTCGCGCAGCAGGTTGATGCCCACCAGCACGTCAAACGCACCCAGCCGCAGGTCACGCAAAATCTCCACCCGCTCCACCGTGTCCACATCGCTGTGCAGGTAGCGCACCTTC
>JANOLC010000601.1:0-5109 GCA_031419575.1 Burkholderiales bacterium
CTTGTCGAAGGGGCTTCGACAAGCTCAGCCCGAACGGAAACAGACAACGCGACGCAGACTAAGCCCAAAGAACCCAAACTTGATGTCTTGCTGCCTCTGGTCGCTTTGGGTACCGTAGCCGACGTCGTCAAACTCGACGCCAATAACCGCCGTCTTGTCGCCCAAGGGTTAAAACGGGTCAGAGTCCCCGCCATGCAAGCGGGTCTAGCTAGTCTTTTTGTAGCATCCGGTCGAGTAGCCAAGGTAGCCACCACCTTCGACTTCGGCTTTGCGCTGGGGCCACGTATCAACGCCGCAGGCCGCTTGGCCGACATGACCTTGGGCATTGAATGCCTGCTGACGGATGACGTCGCCCGGGCTGACGAGCTGGCCAAAACACTGGATGGCATCAACCGCCAGCGTCGCGAGATTGAGGGCGACATGCGCGAGCAGGCCATGACGATTGCCGAGTCGTTGTTTGACGTGGACGCTGAGCCACCGCCTGCCATTTGCGTGTTCGACCCCGACTTCCACGAAGGTGTGGTCGGCATTGTGGCCTCGCGCATCAAGGACAAATTGCACCGCCCGGCCTTTGTCTTTGCCGCCAGCAAAGCGCCCGGCAAAGAGCACGAGCTCAAGGGTTCGGGGCGCTCCATCCCCGGCTTTCACCTGCGTGACGCGCTGGACCTGATCACCAAGCGTTACCCCGGTGTGTTGCTGCGGTTTGGCGGCCACGCCATGGCGGCGGGCTGCACCCTTGCTGAAGAAAATTTTGACCAGTTTGAGCAGGGGTTGACCGAGGTGGCACAAGAGTGGCTGGACGCTGCCACGCTGACCCGGCGGCTGGACACCGATGGCCCCCTGAAGCCCGAATACCGCCGTATCGACATGGTGGACACCCTGCACCACGAGGTCTGGGGCCAGGGATTTGCGCCACCCACCTTCAGTGAGGAGGTGGAAGTGGTGTCACAACGGCTGGTGGGTGAAAAGCACCTGGCTCTAAAGCTCAAGCACCAAGGCCAGCCGATTGACGGCATCTGGTTTGGCCACACCGAGCCGCTACCGGCCAAAGTGGTACTCGCCTTCCGGCTGGACGCCGACGAATGGAACGGCGTGCGCCGGGTGCGGTTCTTGGTAGAAGGCGCTCAGATTTAAAACGTAGTCCAGTCGTCATCCGCCGCTTTGGCTTGGGACGATGATTTTGCAACGGGCCTGGACACACCGGCAGCCACAGGCTTGAACGGTGTGGCCGGTCTGCCAGCTGCGGATGTGGCAAGCGCGGCAGGCCTAACCGGTGCCGCCAGGGCGCGCGCTGGCGCGGCAAGCCGGGGTTTGACACCCGTGCCTGCCAGCTTAGGTGCGGTGGAGGTGCCCGCCAACTTCAAGGCAGGGCGACCTACAGGTGGCGCCAGACGAGCCGCCGGACGCGGCACGGCCCGTGGTGCCGGGCGTGGCGCTTGTCGATGGGCCTGCCCCGCCCCAGACACCAAGGACTGACCGCCAACGTTGAACGCCGACACCACATGTGCCAGCCGCTGCGCCTGATCGTGCATAGCGGACGCGGCGGCGGCCGACTGCTCCACCAGCGCGGCATTTTGTTGCGTCATCTGGTCCAGGTTGGCCACCGCTTGGTTAACGTGGCCAATGCCGTCGCGCTGCTCATTGCTGGACGCGGTGATCTCACCAATCAGATCCGTCACGCGCTGCACGCTACTGACAATCTCGCCCATGGTCTGCCCGGCCTGCTCCACTTGGCGCGAGCCGGATTCCACGGTTTCCACCGACACATTGATCAGTGCCTTGATCTCTTTGGCGGCCTCAGCGCTACGCTGGGCCAGGCTGCGCACTTCAGACGCCACCACCGCAAAACCACGGCCCTGCTCGCCCGCGCGGGCAGCCTCAACGGCGGCGTTCAGCGCCAGAATATTGGTTTGAAACGCAATGCCATCAATCGTGCCAATGATGTCCGAGATCTTCTTCGACGAGGCGGTGATGTGCTGCATGCTGCTGACCACCTGGCCCACCACTTCGCGGCCCCGAGTGGCGGTTTGTGCCGCAGTCGCTGCCAATTGATTGGCCTGGCGCGCGGTGTCGGCCGACTGGTTGACCGTGTTGGTCAACTCGCCCATGCTGGCCGCGGTTTGCTGCAGGTTGGACGCCGTTTGCTCGGTGCGGGTGGACAAATCCAGGTTGCCATTGGCGATTTCGCTCGATGCGGTGGAAACGGACTCAACCCCGCTGCGCACTTCACTCACCAGACTGCGCAGCTTGCTGACCATCTCGGTCAACGCACGCATCAGGTTGCCAAATTCATCCTTGCGGTCGTCCTGAATGCTCTGAGTCAAATCACCCGCCGTGATGGCCTCCGCCATCGCAACTGCGCGCGCCAACGGTCGGGTGATGGAGCGCACCAACAGAGTCGCCAGCAACATGCTCAGGCCAAACACCAGCACGCCACTGACCACCACCACCATGAACACACTGCTGCGGGTGCTGGCGGCACTTTGGATGGCCGCGTCGCGCTGGCTTTCTTGCACGGTGACAAACTTGTCGATGGAGTCCAGATAGTTGTTCACCAAGGGCCGGTAATCCCTCTCCAAAAAGGCCCGCAAGGCGGCGGCATCTGCGGCCACCGTCAATGCCTTGACCTTGTCTTGCATAGCAGGGCCACGCAGCTCTGCCCGCATAGCGGCCACCTGAGCCAGCGCCTCTTTGTCCGCCGGGCTGGTGGCGGTTTTGGTGATTTGCTCTTGCACGGGGGAAATGCGGGCCGTCAGGGCGGCAATACGGTCGCCAAAGTCTTTTCTCAGGGCGTCGTCAGTGGTCACCACATTGGCCATCGACATGGTGACGGCCATCTCGGCCAAGCCACGCCAGCGCACTGCCGTGGTGATGGCTGCATCGTACTGTTGCACCAATCGTTCAGCCTCGTCGGTGGCTTGGCTGGAGCGCATTTGTGTCCCCAAGGTCACCGCAAACATCAGCAGCAGCAGCCCCAAAATCACCAGCCAGAGCTTGGTAGCGACACGCATGTTGTCCATCTTCATTGTTGTCTCCTGTTGTGGCTTTGTTGTAGCTTCGTTGTGGCTTTCAACCTCGCGGCATCTTACCTGCAGCATCGCTGTTAACGGCATGCACTTGCAGCGTCTGAATTTGGGTCAATCCCCAGCGCCTAAAATAGGGCTGTGACTTCAATCCTGAACGCTGACCTCCACTGCCACTCTGTCGTCTCGGACGGCACCTTGACCCCCGAAGCTCTGGCCGAACGCGCCGCTAAAAACGGGGTTGAATTGTGGGCGCTGACAGATCACGATGAGATTGGCGGCCAGCACCGCGCCGCCGCGGCCGCCAAAGCCAACGGTATGAAATACCTTACCGGCACCGAAATTTCGGTCACCTTTATTGGCACTACCGTTCACATTGTGGGCCTGGGCTTCAACCCTGACGATGAAGGCATGAAGGCCGGTCTGCTTAAAACACGCGGTGGCCGTCGCGAGCGTGCCATAGAAATGTCAGATGGGCTGGAGAAAGTCGGCATCAAAGGCGCCTTTGAAGGTGCCCTGAAATTTGTCGGCAACCCGGACCTGATTTCCCGTACCCACTTTGGCCGCTTTCTGGTGGAAACCGGCGTGTGCAAAGACACCAATGAAGTCTTTCGCAAGTACCTGACCGAAGGCAAACCCGGCTATGTAGAGCACCGCTGGGCCAGCCTGAAAGACGCGGTGACATGGATCACGCAGGCCGGTGGCATTGCGGTCATTGCTCATCCCGCGCGCTACAAGTTCACGACCAATGAAGAGTTTGCGCTGTTCACCGAATTCAAAGCCCATGGCGGGCAAGCGGTGGAAGTGGTCACCGGCAGCCACACGGCCGCGGAGTACGTCACTTACGCCGACACGGCCCGTGAATACGGCTTGACCGCGTCACGTGGCAGCGACTTCCACAGCCCGGACGAGTCCCACACCGACCTGGGCACGCTGCCCTACCTGCCCGGTAACCTGACGCCCGTGTGGGAGCTGCTGGCATCGCGTATTCAGTGACCCTGCGACACGCCCACCGGCACACGCCGCGCCCGCAAAATGCGTTGGCAGGCATCGCGCTGGTGATTGCGGCTGTGGCCTGCTTTGCCACGTTGGACACCACCACCAAGTTCATCACCACTGGCGTGCCTTTGCTGATGGCGCTTTGGTTTCGTTTCACGTTTCAAGCGGTGGTCACCACGCTGTTTGTGTTGCCCACGCGCGGTCGCGCGGTGCTTCGCACCTCGAACCCCCGGTTTCAGGTCATGCGCGGCCTGCTGCTAATGGTGTCCAGCATGCTGGCGTTTCTCAGCCTCAAACACACACCCGTTGCAGAGTTCACGGCCATTGTGTCGTTAACGCCGCTGGTCATTACCGTGCTGGCCGCCCTCAAACTGAAAGAAAAGGTCTCGGCCATGCGCTGGGCGCTGGTAGTGGGTGGTTTTGTGGGCACGTTACTCATCATTCGACCGAATGGCGATGACTTCAACTGGGCGTTGCTGCTGCCCCTGACGCTGGTGGCGACCAGTTCCTGGTTTCAGTTGCTCACCAGCACCATGGCACGCACGGAAGACCCGGTCACCATGCACTTTTATACCGGCTGGGTCGGTGCCCTGGTGGCCACGCTGATGCTGCCTTTTGTCTGGGCACCCGTGGAGTCGGCCACGTACTGGTGGTGCATGTTGCTGGTGGGCACCATGGGCACGGTGGGTCATTTCATGCTGATTTTGGGCTACCAGCGCACGACCGCTGCCGTGCTGACACCCTATCTTTATGGCCAGATCGCCTTTGCCATGCTGGGCGGCTGGTTGGTGTTTTCACAAGTGCCGGATGGCTTGTCGCTGTTTGGCATCGGGATGATTGCTGCCTGCGGTGCCGCCGGTGCGTGGCTGACAATCCAAGAATCGCGTTTGGTGATCACACCCGTGGCATCCTGAATCAAGACCGTTTAAAGCGCAAAGCACATGGCCCAATATTTTGAAGTTCACCCCGACAACCCGCATGTGCGCCTGCTCAAGCAAGCCGTCGCGCTGCTTGAAAAAGGCGGCATTCTGGCCGTGCCCACCGACTCCAGCTACGCGCTGGTCTGCCACCTGGACGACAAGGCCGC
>JANOLC010000602.1:0-16314 GCA_031419575.1 Burkholderiales bacterium
CCGGCAGCACGGTCGAGATTGATGGGCTGGATGGTCACATCAAAAACCCTGCGGCCGATCTGTTCATGGGCAACGCCGGTACTGCCATGCGCCCACTGACTGCCGCGCTGGCCGTGCTGGGGGGCGACTTCAAACTGCATGGCGTGCCGCGCATGCACGAGCGCCCGATTGGCGACCTGGTGGGTGCGTTACGGCAACTGGGCTGTCAGATTGACTGCCTGGGTCAAGAAGGCTACCCACCGCTGCATATTGGCCAGCCCAAGCTGTCGCTGGACGCACCCATCAAGGTGCGGGGCGATGTTTCCAGCCAGTTTTTGACGTCCCTTTTGATGGCGCTGCCTTTAGCCGCCACGACTGATATCGTGATTGACGTGGTGGGTGAGCTGATTTCCAAGCCCTACATTGAAATTACGCTGAATTTGTTGGCCCGCTTCGGCATTCAAGTCAAACGCAATGGTTGGCAGCGCTTCACCATTCCGGCGGGGTGCAAGCTGGTCTCGCCCGGTGTTTTGCACGTGGAAGCTGATGCTTCATCCGCTAGCTATTTCATAGCGCTTGGTGCAATAGCGACGGGGACTTCAGGCACTATTGACTCTCAAAGTATCAGAATTGAGGGCGTAGGGGCCGCCTCCATCCAAGGTGACATTCGCTTTGTAGAAGCCGCTGAAATGATGGGTGCATGCGTCACCAGCGGCCCGAATTGGCTGGAAGTTCGCCGGGGCCGTTGGCCGCTCAAAGCCATTGATCTGGACTGCAACCACATCCCCGATGCCGCCATGACCCTGGCCGTGATGGCGCTGTATGCCGATGGCACCACGGTGCTGCGCAATATTGCCAGCTGGCGGGTCAAGGAGACCGACCGCATTGCGGCCATGGCGATTGAGTTGCGCAAGTTTGGCGCAACGGTGGAAGAAGGTGCCGATTTCATCGGTATCACCCCCCCCGTATCGATCAGCGACTGGCGCGCCGCGACGGTTCACACTTACGACGATCACCGGGTCGCCATGTGTTTCTCGCTCGCGGCGTTTAACCCCGCCGGGTTACCCGTGCGCATTGAAGATCCAAAATGCGTGGCCAAGACGTATCCGGACTATTTCGAGGCGCTGTTCGCTGTCTCGCAAACGCCCACAGCCCAAATCCCCGTAATCTGCGTGGATGGCCCGACCGCTTCCGGCAAAGGGACGTTGGCCGTGGTACTGGCCAAAGAGCTGGGGTATCACTTTTTGGACTCCGGCTCGCTGTATCGCATTACCGCGCTGGCGGCCATTCGGGCGGGTTTGACGCTGGATGCAGCGGGTGAGCCAGCCATTGCCCAGTTGATCAAACACCTGCACATTCGCTTTGCGGACGGGCGTGTTTTACTCAGTCAGGGTAAAGCTGATGAGAGAGGTGTCGAGGAAGACGTCAGCGATCTGATTCGCACCGAAGACGCGGGTATGAACGCTTCCAGGGTGTCCGCCCTGCCCCAGGTGCGCGATGCCTTGATCGCCCTGCAACACAGCTTTCGCAAGCTCCCCGGTCTGGTCGCCGATGGCCGCGATATGGGCACCGTGATCTTTCCCAATGCTCCGCTGAAGGTTTACCTCACAGCGAGTGCCGAGCGCCGGGCTGAGCGGCGCTATAAACAGTTGATTTCAAAGGGGATTTCAGCTACACTCTTCACTCTTCGCGCTGACTTGGAAGCACGTGACGCCCGGGATTCATCCCGCAGCGTTGCACCGCTCAAAGCAGCAGAAGATGCCAAGTTGCTGGACAACTCGGATTTGACGGTTGAAAAATCAGTCGAACT
This sequence comes from Burkholderiales bacterium, assembly GCA_031419575.1. Classification (GTDB taxonomy): domain Bacteria; phylum Pseudomonadota; class Gammaproteobacteria; order Burkholderiales; family Burkholderiaceae_C; genus JANYCG01. The sequence goes on from JANOLC010000602.1 coordinate 1,790, forward strand.
CGTGCTGGACTGGTGGCAAAGCAAACAGCCGTTTGAACCTTTTTGAGCGGCTGGTCGGTCCTCTTCACCAGCAATGCACTGCAAGAACCGTTTGGTTCAGGTGCCAGGTGTTGAGGTTCAACAACTTAACCCCGTAGCTTTTACCGCTACAAAAAAAATGTCCGAATCTTTCGCAGACCTGTTTGAAGAGTCACAAAAACGTTCAGAAACCCGCATTGGCGAAGTCGTCACCGCTGAAGTTGTTCGCATTGAGCTCAGCTTTGTCGTGGTTAACGCCGGCCTCAAGTCCGAGGCTTATGTTCCCTTGTCCGAATTCAAAAGCGACAAAGGCGAACTGGAATGCCAGGTCGGTGAATTTGTTTCCGTGGCCATCGTTGCCATGGAAAATGGCTATGGCGACACCATCGTCAGCCGCGACACCGCCAAGCGTCTCGCTTCGTGGATGTCCCTCGAAAAATCCCTGGAATCCGGCGAATTTGTCACTGGCACCACCAGCGGCAAGGTCAAAGGCGGCCTGACCGTTCTGGTCAACGGCATCCGTGCCTTCCTGCCAGGTTCATTGGTTGACACCCGCCCTACCAAAGACTTGTCTCCGTACGAGAACAAGACCATGGAATTCAAGGTCATCAAGCTCGACCGCAAGCGCAACAACGTCGTGTTGTCACGCCGCGCTGTGGTGGAAGCCTCGATGGGCGAAGAGCGCGCCAAACTGATGCAGACCCTCAAAGAAGGTTCAGTGGTGCATGGCGTAGTCAAAAACATCACCGAATATGGTGCGTTTGTGGACTTGGGCGGTATCGACGGCCTGCTGCACATCACCGACATGGCTTGGCGCCGTGTCCGTCACCCATCAGAAGTGGTGACGGCTGGCCAGGAAATCACCGCCAAGATCCTGAAGTTTGACACCGAGAAAAACCGTGTCTCACTGGGTCTAAAGCAAATGGGTGATGACCCCTGGATGGGCGTGAACCGCCGCTACCCACAAGGCACCCGCATGTTCGGCAAGATCACCAACATCGCCGATTACGGCGCGTTTGTGGAACTCGAGCCAGGCATCGAAGGTTTGGTGCACGTGTCCGAAATGGACTGGACCAACAAGAACGTGGCACCAAGCAAGATCGTTGCCCTGGGCGACGAAGTCGAAGTCATGGTTCTGGAAATCGACGAAGACAAACGTCGCATCTCCCTGGGCATGAAGCAGTGCAAGGCCAACCCATGGCAAGAGTTCGCACAGAACACCAAGCGCGGCGACCGCGTGAAGGGCCCGATCAAATCCATCACCGACTTCGGCGTGTTCGTCGGCTTGGCTGCTGGCATCGACGGTCTGGTGCATTTGTCTGACTTGTCGTGGAACGAAGCCGGCGAAGCTGCTGTTCGCAACTACAAAAAGGGCCAGGAAGTTGAAGCCCTGGTGCTGGCTGTGGACGTGGACCGTGAACGCATCTCGCTGGGCATCAAGCAACTCGACTCCGACCCGTTCACGACCTTTGTGTCGATCAACGACAAGGGCCAAGTTGTGACCGGCAAGGTCAAGACCGTAGACCCCAAGGGCGCTGAAATCGACCTGGGCGAAGACATCATCGGCTACCTGCGCGCGTCTGAAATCAGCCGCGACCGTGTTGAAGATGCCCGTAACGTGCTTAAAGAAGGCGATGAAATCACGGCTGTGGTGGTCAATGTGGATCGCAAGACCCGCAATATCCAGTTGTCGATCAAAGCCAAAGACATGGCTGACCAAAGCGAAGCCATGGCGACTTTGAGCCAGGCCTCGGCCCGTGAAAACGCTGGCACCACCAGCCTGGGCGCTTTGTTGCGTGCCAAGCTGGACAACAACAATTAATTGCTGATTAAATTGTTGGTTACTTTGTTGGATTTTTATTGATTCAGCGTAAGTCACAAGCGACCGGATGTTTAGACACCCGGTCGCTTTTTCTTCACCTCTTGATTTTTATGCCATGACTCGCTCTGACCTTGTTGAAGAACTGGCCAACCGTTTCCCCCAGCTCACCCATCGCGATACAGAATTTGCTGTCAAGGCGATTCTTGATGCAATGAACGATGCACTGGTCAGGGGTCATCGCATAGAAATTCGCGGCTTCGGCAGCTTCTCTATCAACCACCGGCCGCCCCGGCTGGGTCGCAACCCCCGCAGTGGCGAAAGTGTGGCCATCCCCGAGAAGCGCGTCCCCCATTTCAAGCCCGGCAAGGCCCTGCGCGAAACGGTAGATGAGCGTACCGGCGCCATGCTGGCGCAGGACAAACCCACTGCAGACTAATTCCGGATTGGGAACCCTGATGAAACAGCTTGTCTGGTTACTGAAATGGCTGCTCAACGGTGCCATTTTCTTCACTCTTTTTGCTTTTGCTCTGAACAACCAACAAGATGCCACGCTGCACTTCTTCTTTGGCAGGCAATGGCGCATGCCCATGGTGTTGATCGTGTTGACTGCATTTGCCGTCGGGCTGGCTTTGGGCATTTTGGCGATGGTGCCGCGGTGGTGGAAGCAGCGCCGGGCCGTGGCCCACGCCCACAAAACCATGGTGCCCGCCCCAGAGCGACCAGACACTGAGAAACCCACAACTATCAGTGGCTTGAACGCGGTTTGAGACGTTTTTATGGACTTTGACCTGAGTTGGGTTCTGTTGGGGCTGCCCCTGACCTTTGGGTTGGGCTGGCTGGCATCACGCATCGACTTGGCGCAGATGCGCCTTGAAAACCGCCGCGCACCCAAGGCCTATTTCAAGGGACTCAACTTTTTGCTCAATGAGCAACAAGACCAGGCGATTGATGCCTTCATCGAAGCCGTACAGAGCGACCCCGACACGTCTGAACTGCATTTTGCGCTGGGCAATTTGTTCCGTCGCCGGGGTGAGTATGAACGTGCTGTACGTGTGCACGAGCACCTGCTTTCTCGCGGCGACCTGAGCACGGCAGACCGTCATCGCGCACAGCACGCTTTGGCACTGGACTACCTCAAAGCGGGGCTGCTGGATCGTGCCGAAGCGGCGTTGCTGAAGCTTGAAGGCACGGCGTTTGAGGCGCAAGCCCGGCTGGCGTTGCTGGCCAACTATGAGCGGTCACGAGACTGGGTGCACGCTGCCCAGATGGCGCAAAAGCTGGAAAACGCCAGACAAGGCAGCTTTAGCCCCCGACTGGCCCACTACATCTGCGAGCAAGCGGCCGCACTCGTCAGCACCAAGGACTCAGCCCAAGCGCTGGAATTGCTCAAACAGGCTGTCGCCACCGCGCCTCAGGCACCTCGTCCGCGTATTGACTTGGCACGCTTGCAAGACCAGATGGGGAACGCCAAGGCCGCCTATGACACCTTGACGCAAGCACTGCAAACCTCACCGGTCGCCACACCGCTTCTGGCTGGGCAACTCGCAACCTTGGCGATTGCATCGGGCCATGTGTCGCAAGCGCTGGACGCGCTGAAGACAAGCTATACCGGACAGGCCTCGCTGGATGTGCTGGAAGCCATCGTCACACTAGAGGCCGCCACCGACAGCTCGAATTTGACCGCTCGCGATTGGTACGTTCATCATCTTGAACGCGAACCGTCTCTGGTCGCCGCCGCCAAGTGGATTGCCGGTGAAAAACTGGAACACGAGCAATTTCATCCCCAAGTCCAGCGCGCACTGGACCACGCCGTCAAGCCCCTCACGCGCTACCGCTGCGCGGCGTGTGGCTTTGAGGCCAAGCAGCACTTCTGGCAATGCCCCGGTTGCCAAGCCTGGGACAGTTACCCCGCCCGACGTGTAGAAGAACTATGACTATTTCACAAGAAGCTTTGTCTGCTGCACGCGTACTCGTGGTCGGCGACGTCATGCTGGACCGCTACTGGTACGGGGCCGTCGACCGCATCTCACCTGAAGCGCCAGTGCCCGTGGTGCGCGTGACCCGTGAAGAAGAGCGCAGTGGCGGTGCGGCCAACGTGGCCTACAACGTGGTCACGCTTGGCGCGCAAGCCTCTCTGCTTACGGTGGTGGGGAATGACGAGGCCAGCCACAAGCTTGAAGCGCTGGTCGCCAACACCGGTATACAAACCCATTTTGGGCGCGACGAAGATTTAAAAACCACGGTGAAGCTGCGGGTCATTGGCCGTCAGCAGCAACTCATCCGGCTTGATTTTGAAAATACACCCAAAACCGAGGTGTTGGCGACCCAATCGGCCTCATTCGCCCAACTGTTGCCAGACCATCACGCCGTGCTTTTTTCAGACTACGGCAAAGGTGGTCTCGCGCACATCCGCGACATGATTGCCAGCGCCCGGACTGCGGGCAAGGCTATTTTGGTAGACCCGAAAGGCAGCGACTATTCACGCTACAAAAACGCCAACCTGATCACCCCCAACCGGGCTGAATTACAGCAAGTCATTGGCGCCTGGGGGAATGAGGCAGATCTCACCACCAAAGCCCATAACCTGCGCGAGCAATTGGGTCTGGATGCCCTGCTGCTCACCCGCAGCGAAGAAGGCATGACCCTGTTTGATGCACAGGGTGAGCTTCACGTTAGCGCACAAGCGCGTGAGGTGTTTGACGTGACCGGCGCGGGCGACACGGTCATCGCCACCATGGCGGCACTAGTGGCTGCTGGCTTAAGCTTGCGCGATGCCATGCCCTTGGCCAACCGGGCAGGCGGCATTGTGGTGGGCAAGTTCGGCACTGCCACCGTTTCCTACAAGGAGTTGTTTGCATGACCCGAATTGTTGTCACCGGCGCTGCTGGTTTTATTGGCAGCAACATCATCAAGGGGCTGAACGCCCGTGGCATCACCGACATCATTGCGGTGGATGACATGACACAGGGCGACAAGTTTCGCAACCTGGCTGATTTGCGCATTTCGGACTATCTGGACATCGAGAATTTTTACGAACCGTTTTTGCACGGTTCGTTTGGTCAGATCGAAGCCATCTTTCACGAAGGCGCCTGCAGCGACACCATGGAAGCCAACGGCAAGTACATGATGGACAACAACTACCGGCTGTCCTACGACTTGTTCCACGCCTGTCAGAAGCGTGGTGCGCGATTGCTGTATGCATCGTCTGCGGCCACTTATGGCATGGCCCAGCCCGACACGCAAAACGAGGGTGCGTCGTTGCCTTTCCGCGAAACACCGCAATTCGAGCGACCACTCAACGTTTACGGCTACTCCAAGTTGCTGTTCGACCAACGCATGCGCCGCGAGTGCGGCAATGACTTTCAGCGCGCCAAGATTGGCAAAGTGTTCCAGGTGGTGGGCTTTCGCTACTTCAATGTCTATGGCTCGCGCGAACAACACAAAGGCCGCATGGCCAGCGTGGCGTTTCACCAGTTCAACCAGTTTCAGCGCGAGGGCAAAGTCAAACTGTTTGGCGACTATGGTGGTTACGGCCCTGGCGAGCAAATGCGGGACTTTGTGTTTGTGGACGATGTGGTTGCCGTGAACCTATGGTTCTTTGACCATCCGGCGCACTCCGGCATTTACAACCTGGGCACCGGGCGGGCCCAACCGTTTAACGATATTGCCCATGCGGTGGTCAACGCCAGCTGCGCCCTCAAGGGGATGCCAGCGCTGACGCTGGCTGAAGCTGTGGCGGCAGGTTTGATTGAGTATGTGCCCTTTCCTGATGCCTTGCGGGGCAAGTACCAGTGCTACACCCAGGCCGATTTGACCGCCCTGCGCGCAGTGGGGTGCAACCACACGTTTGCCGACGTGACTACGGGCGTGACCCAGTACATCAACTCCTTGGCCCAAACTGCCTAATGTCAGATTGACTGCGCATTAGCCCATCCGCGCGTCAACCACTTGCAAGCTCCCATCGTTATAGTTTTGGTCGCGGGGACTCACCCTGCGACGCTATGCTGATACGTCCCCCTTTTTTAAACCTGAGGAGTTACTTGATGTTGAAGAAAATTCTGGCCTGTATGGTCATGCTGTATGCCACCCTGTCGTTTGCCGCTGTTGATGTGAACAAAGCAACTGCCGCCGAACTCGATGGCATCAAGGGCATTGGTCCCTCGATCTCTTCCAAAATTGTGGACGAGCGCAAAAAGGGTAACTTCAAAGATTGGCCTGATTTTATCGAGCGTGTCAAAGGCATTGGTGACGGCAACGCTGCCAAGTTCTCCGCAGAAGGCCTGACAGTCAGTGGTGCCGCCTTCAAAGGTGCCCCCGCCGCGCCTGCTGTTGCCAAGAAAGACGACAAGCCCGCTGTAGCTGCCGCAGCGCCTGCTGCCAAGGAAGAAAAGAAAGACACCAAAACCGACGCCAAAGCTAAGAAAGATACCAAGCCTGCCGCTAAAGACGACAAAGCTGAGGCGGCCAAGCCTGCCGCCAGCGCTGCCAAGAAGTAATTCATTTCTTGCGCCAACAAAAAACCCGCCAATTGGCGGGTTTTTTGTTGGCGCAAGAAATGAATTACTTCTTGGCAGCGCTGGCGGCAGGCTTGGCCGCCTCAGCTTTGTCGTCTTTAGCGGCAGGCTTGGTATCTTTCTTAGCTTTGGCGTCGGTTTTGGTGTCTTTCTTTTCTTCCTTGGCAGCAGGCGCTGCGGCAGCTACAGCGGGCTTGTCGTCTTTCTTGGCAACAGCAGGCGCGGCGGGGGCACCTTTGAAGGCGGCACCACTGACTGTCAGGCCTTCTGCGGAGAACTTGGCAGCGTTGCCGTCACCAATGCCTTTGACACGCTCGATAAAATCAGGCCAATCTTTGAAGTTACCCTTTTTGCGCTCGTCCACAATTTTGGAAGAGATCGAGGGACCAATGCCCTTGATGCCATCGAGTTCGGCGGCAGTTGCTTTGTTCACATCAACAGCGGCAAACGACAGGGTGGCATACAGCATGACCATACAGGCCAGAATTTTCTTCAACATCAAGTAACTCCTCAGGTTTAAAAAAGGGGGACGTATCAGCATAGCGTCGCAGGGTGAGTCCCCGCGACCAAAACTATAACGATGGGAGCTTGCAAGTGGTTGACGCGCGGATGGGCTAATGCGCAGTCAATCTGACATTAGGCAGTTTGGGCCAAGGAGTTGATGTACTGGGTCACGCCCGTAGTCACGTCGGCAAACGTGTGGTTGCACCCCACTGCGCGCAGGGCGGTCAAATCGGCCTGGGTGTAGCACTGGTACTTGCCCCGCAAGGCATCAGGAAAGGGCACATACTCAATCAAACCTGCCGCCACAGCTTCAGCCAGCGTCAGCGCTGGCATCCCCTTGAGGGCGCAGCTGGCGTTGACCACCGCATGGGCAATATCGTTAAACGGTTGGGCCCGCCCGGTGCCCAGGTTGTAAATGCCGGAGTGCGCCGGATGGTCAAAGAACCATAGGTTCACGGCAACCACATCGTCCACAAACACAAAGTCCCGCATTTGCTCGCCAGGGCCGTAACCACCATAGTCGCCAAACAGTTTGACTTTGCCCTCGCGCTGAAACTGGTTGAACTGGTGAAACGCCACGCTGGCCATGCGGCCTTTGTGTTGTTCGCGCGAGCCATAGACATTGAAGTAGCGAAAGCCCACCACCTGGAACACTTTGCCAATCTTGGCGCGCTGAAAGTCATTGCCGCACTCGCGGCGCATGCGTTGGTCGAACAGCAACTTGGAGTAGCCGTAAACGTTGAGTGGTCGCTCGAATTGCGGTGTTTCGCGGAAAGGCAACGACGCACCCTCGTTTTGCGTGTCGGGCTGGGCCATGCCATAAGTGGCCGCAGACGATGCATACAGCAATCGCGCACCACGCTTCTGACAGGCGTGGAACAAGTCGTAGGACAGCCGGTAGTTGTTGTCCATCATGTACTTGCCGTTGGCTTCCATGGTGTCGCTGCAGGCGCCTTCGTGAAAGATGGCTTCGATCTGACCAAACGAACCGTGCAAAAACGGTTCGTAAAAATTCTCGATGTCCAGATAGTCCGAAATGCGCAAATCAGCCAGGTTGCGAAACTTGTCGCCCTGTGTCATGTCATCCACCGCAATGATGTCGGTGATGCCACGGGCGTTCAGCCCCTTGATGATGTTGCTGCCAATAAAACCAGCAGCGCCGGTGACAACAATTCGGGTCATGCAAACAACTCCTTGTAGGAAACGGTGGCAGTGCCGAACTTGCCCACCACAATGCCGCCTGCCCGGTTGGCCAAGGGCATGGCATCGCGCAAGCTTAAGCCAGCAGCCACTAGTGCCGCCATGGTGGCGATGACCGTGTCGCCCGCGCCGGTCACGTCAAACACCTCACGCGCTTGTGCGCTAACGTGAAGCTCACCCTGTGCATCAAACAGGGTCATGCCTTCTTCGCTGCGGGTGAGCAGCAGGGCATCCAGACCCAATTGCTCGCGCAGGTTATGGGCTTTGGTGGTGAGATCTGCCTCATTCCCCCAGGCGCCAATGACTTGCTGTAATTCAGCCCGGTTGGGGGTGATCAGGTTGGCGTTTTTGTAGCGTGAATAGTCGCTGCCTTTCGGGTCTACCAAAATAGCCTTGCCCGCAGTCCGGGCGCTGGCAATCATGTCGCGGATGTGCGCGAGACCACCTTTGCCGTAGTCTGAAAAAAGCACGGCGTGATGGTCTGGCAACAGTTGGGCGAATGAGGCCGATTGGGTCGCCAACACCTCGGTTTTGGGTGTATTTTCAAAATCAAGCCGGATGAGTTGCTGCTGACGGCCAATGACCCGCAGCTTCACCGTGGTTTTTAAATCTTCGTCGCGCCCAAAATGGGTTTGTATACCGGTGTTGGCGACCAGCGCTTCAAGCTTGTGGCTGGCCTCGTCATTCCCCACCACCGTAAGCAGAGAGGCTTGCGCGCCAAGCGTGACCACGTTGTAGGCCACGTTGGCCGCACCGCCACTGCGCTCTTCTTCACGGGTCACGCGCACCACGGGCACTGGCGCTTCAGGTGAGATGCGGTCGACGGCCCCGTACCAGTAGCGGTCCAGCATGACGTCGCCGACCACGAGTACGCGTGCAGCAGACAAAGCTTCTTGTGAAATAGTCATAGTTCTTCTACACGTCGGGCGGGGTAACTGTCCCAGGCTTGGCAACCGGGGCATTGCCAGAAGTGCTGCTTGGCCTCAAAGCCACACGCCGCGCAGCGGTAGCGCGTGAGGGGCTTGACGGCGTGGTCCAGTGCGCGCTGGACTTGGGGATGAAATTGCTCGTGTTCCAGTTTTTCACCGGCAATCCACTTGGCGGCGGCGACCAGAGACGGTTCGCGTTCAAGATGATGAACGTACCAATCGCGAGCGGTCAAATTCGAGCTGTCGGTGGCGGCCTCTAGTGTGACGATGGCTTCCAGCACATCCAGCGAGGCCTGTCCGGTATAGCTTGTCTTCAGCGCGTCCAGCGCTTGCGACACATGGCCCGATGCAATCGCCAAGGTTGCGAGTTGCCCAGCCAGAAGCGGTGTGGCGACCGGTGAGGTTTGCAGTGCTTGCGTCAAGGTGTCATAGGCGGCCTTGGCGTTCCCCATCTGGTCTTGCAAGCGTGCCAAGTCAATACGCGGACGAGGTGCCTGAGGCGCGGTGGCGACAGCCTGTTTGAGCAATTCCAGCGCTTGGGCTGAGTCCTTGGTGCTGACGAGTGCGGCCGCTTGCTCGCAGATGTAGTGGGCCAGTCGGGGGCTAAAGCTGCCTTGTCTGGCGTTTTCCAGCTTTTGCGCCATCTGGGCAGCGTGCACCCAGTCTCGTGACCGCTCATAGTTGGCCAGCAACGCCAGCCGGGCTTGCGCCTCAAACGCCGTGCCTTCAAGCTTCAGCAACGCCGCTTCGGCACGATCCAGCAGCCCCGCTTTGAGGTAGTCCAGTGCCAAAGCGTGCTGTGCGCGATGACGGTCTGCCGTGCTCAGGTCGCCGCGAGAAAGCAGGTGCTCGTGCACACGTACAGCACGTTCATACTCACCCCGGCGACGGAACAAATTGCCCAGCGCAAAATGCAGTTCAGACGTGTCGGGGTCGCTCTGTACGGCTTCGATGAAGGCATCAATCGCCTGGTCTTGTTGCTCATTGAGCAAAAAGTTGAGTCCCTTGAAATAGGCCTTGGGTGCGCGGCGGTTTTCAAGGCGCATCTGCGCCAAGTCGATGCGTGATGCCAGCCAGCCCAACCCAAAGGTCAGGGGCAGCCCCAACAGAACCCAACTCAGGTCAAAGTCCATAAAAACGTCTCAAACCGCGTTCAAGCCACTGATAGTTGTGGGTTTCTCAGTGTCTGGTCGCTCTGGGGCGGGCACCATGGTTTTGTGGGCGTGGGCCACGGCCCGGCGCTGCTTCCACCACCGCGGCACCATCGCCAAAATGCCCAAAGCCAGCCCGACGGCAAATGCAGTCAACACGATCAACACCATGGGCATGCGCCATTGCCTGCCAAAGAAGAAGTGCAGCGTGGCATCTTGTTGGTTGTTCAGAGCAAAAGCAAAAAGAGTGAAGAAAATGGCACCGTTGAGCAGCCATTTCAGTAACCAGACAAGCTGTTTCATCAGGGTTCCCAATCCGGAATTAGTCTGCAGTGGGTTTGTCCTGCGCCAGCATGGCGCCGGTACGCTCATCTACCGTTTCGCGCAGGGCCTTGCCGGGCTTGAAATGGGGGACGCGCTTCTCGGGGATGGCCACACTTTCGCCACTGCGGGGGTTGCGACCCAGCCGGGGCGGCCGGTGGTTGATAGAGAAGCTGCCGAAGCCGCGAATTTCTATGCGATGACCCCTGACCAGTGCATCGTTCATTGCATCAAGAATCGCCTTGACAGCAAATTCTGTATCGCGATGGGTGAGCTGGGGGAAACGGTTGGCCAGTTCTTCAACAAGGTCAGAGCGAGTCATGGCATAAAAATCAAGAGGTGAAGAAAAAGCGACCGGGTGTCTAAACATCCGGTCGCTTGTGACTTACGCTGAATCAATAAAAATCCAACAAAGTAACCAACAATTTAATCAGCAATTAATTGTTGTTGTCCAGCTTGGCACGCAACAAAGCGCCCAGGCTGGTGGTGCCAGCGTTTTCACGGGCCGAGGCCTGGCTCAAAGTCGCCATGGCTTCGCTTTGGTCAGCCATGTCTTTGGCTTTGATCGACAACTGGATATTGCGGGTCTTGCGATCCACATTGACCACCACAGCCGTGATTTCATCGCCTTCTTTAAGCACGTTACGGGCATCTTCAACACGGTCGCGGCTGATTTCAGACGCGCGCAGGTAGCCGATGATGTCTTCGCCCAGGTCGATTTCAGCGCCCTTGGGGTCTACGGTCTTGACCTTGCCGGTCACAACTTGGCCCTTGTCGTTGATCGACACAAAGGTCGTGAACGGGTCGGAGTCGAGTTGCTTGATGCCCAGCGAGATGCGTTCACGGTCCACGTCCACAGCCAGCACCAGGGCTTCAACTTCCTGGCCCTTTTTGTAGTTGCGAACAGCAGCTTCGCCGGCTTCGTTCCACGACAAGTCAGACAAATGCACCAGACCGTCGATGCCAGCAGCCAAGCCGACGAACACGCCGAAGTCGGTGATGGATTTGATCGGGCCCTTCACGCGGTCGCCGCGCTTGGTGTTCTGTGCGAACTCTTGCCATGGGTTGGCCTTGCACTGCTTCATGCCCAGGGAGATGCGACGTTTGTCTTCGTCGATTTCCAGAACCATGACTTCGACTTCGTCGCCCAGGGCAACGATCTTGCTTGGTGCCACGTTCTTGTTGGTCCAGTCCATTTCGGACACGTGCACCAAACCTTCGATGCCTGGCTCGAGTTCCACAAACGCGCCGTAATCGGCGATGTTGGTGATCTTGCCGAACATGCGGGTGCCTTGTGGGTAGCGGCGGTTCACGCCCATCCAGGGGTCATCACCCATTTGCTTTAGACCCAGTGAGACACGGTTTTTCTCGGTGTCAAACTTCAGGATCTTGGCGGTGATTTCCTGGCCAGCCGTCACCACTTCTGATGGGTGACGGACACGGCGCCAAGCCATGTCGGTGATGTGCAGCAGGCCGTCGATACCGCCCAAGTCCACAAACGCACCATATTCGGTGATGTTTTTGACTACGCCATGCACCACTGAACCTTCTTTGAGGGTCTGCATCAGTTTGGCGCGCTCTTCGCCCATCGAGGCTTCCACCACAGCGCGGCGTGACAACACGACGTTGTTGCGCTTGCGGTCGAGCTTGATGACCTTGAATTCCATGGTCTTGTTCTCGTACGGAGACAAGTCTTTGGTAGGGCGGGTGTCAACCAATGAACCTGGCAGGAAGGCACGGATGCCGTTGACCAGAACGGTCAGGCCGCCTTTGACCTTGCCGCTGGTGGTGCCAGTGACAAATTCGCCGGATTCCAGGGATTTTTCGAGGGACATCCACGAAGCGAGACGCTTGGCGGTGTCGCGGCTGACGATGGTGTCGCCATAGCCATTTTCCATGGCAACGATGGCCACGGAAACAAATTCACCGACCTGGCATTCCAGTTCGCCTTTGTCGCTTTTGAATTCGGACAAGGGAACATAAGCCTCGGACTTGAGGCCGGCGTTAACCACGACAAAGCTGAGCTCAATGCGAACAACTTCAGCGGTGACGACTTCGCCAATGCGGGTTTCTGAACGTTTTTGTGACTCTTCAAACAGGTCTGCGAAAGATTCGGACATTTTTTTTGTAGCGGTAAAAGCTACGGGGTTAAGTTGTTGAACCTCAACACCTGGCACCTGAACCAAACGGTTCTTGCAGTGCATTGCTGGTGAAGAGGACCGACCAGCCGCTCAAAAAGGTTCAAACGGCTGTTTGCTTTGCCACCAGTCCAGCACGAGTTCGACTGATTTTTCAACCGTCAAATCCGAGTTGTCCAGCAACTTGGCATCTTCTGCTGCTTTGAGCGGTGCAACGCTGCGGGATGAATCCCGGGCGTCACGTGCTTCCAAGTCAGCGCGAAGAGTGAAGAGTGTAGCTGAAATCCCCTTTGAAATCAACTGTTTATAGCGCCGCTCAGCCCGGCGCTCGGCACTCGCTGTGAGGTAAACCTTCAGCGGAGCATTGGGAAAGATCACGGTGCCCATATCGCGGCCATCGGCGACCAGACCGGGGAGCTTGCGAAAGCTGTGTTGCAGGGCGATCAAGGCATCGCGCACCTGGGGCAGGGCGGACACCCTGGAAGCGTTCATACCCGCGTCTTCGGTGCGAATCAGATCGCTGACGTCTTCCTCGACACCTCTCTCATCAGCTTTACCCTGACTGAGTAAAACACGCCCGTCCGCAAAGCGAATGTGCAGGTGTTTGATCAACTGGGCAATGGCTGGCTCACCCGCTGCATCCAGCGTCAAACCCGCCCGAATGGCCGCCAGCGCGGTAATGCGATACAGCGAGCCGGAGTCCAAAAAGTGATACCCCAGCTCTTTGGCCAGTACCACGGCCAACGTCCCTTTGCCGGAAGCGGTCGGGCCATCCACGCAGATTACGGGGATTTGGGCTGTGGGCGTTTGCGAGACAGCGAACAGCGCCTCGAAATAGTCCGGATACGTCTTGGCCACGCATTTTGGATCTTCAATGCGCACGGGTAACCCGGCGGGGTTAAACGCCGCGAGCGAGAAACACATGGCGACCCGGTGATCGTCGTAAGTGTGAACCGTCGCGGCGCGCCAGTCGCTGATCGATACGGGGGGGGTGATACCGATGAAATCGGCACCTTCTTCCACCGTTGCGCCAAACTTGCGCAACTCAATCGCCATGGCCGCAATGCGGTCGGTCTCCTTGACCCGCCAGCTGGCAATATTGCGCAGCACCGTGGTGCCATCGGCATACAGCGCCATCACGGCCAGGGTCATGGCGGCATCGGGGATGTGGTTGCAGTCCAGATCAATGGCTTTGAGCGGCCAACGGCCCCGGCGAACTTCCAGCCAATTCGGGCCGCTGGTGACGCATGCACCCATCATTTCAGCGGCTTCTACAAAGCGAATGTCACCTTGGATGGAGGCGGCCCCTACGCCCTCAATTCTGATACTTTGAGAGTCAATAGTGCCTGAAGTCCCCGTCGCTATTGCACCAAGCGCTATGAAATAGCTAGCGGATGAAGCATCAGCTTCCACGTGCAAAACACCGGGCGAGACCAGCTTGCACCCCGCCGGAATGGTGAAGCGCTGCCAACCATTGCGTTTGACTTGAATGCCGAAGCGGGCCAACAAATTCAGCGTAATTTCAATGTAGGGCTTGGAAATCAGCTCACCCACCACGTCAATCACGATATCAGTCGTGGCGGCTAAAGGCAGCGCCATCAAAAGGGACGTCAAAAACTGGCTGGAAACATCGCCCCGCACCTTGATGGGTGCGTCCAGCGACAGCTTGGGCTGGCCAATATGCAGCGGTGGGTAGCCTTCTTGACCCAGGCAGTCAATCTGACAGCCCAGTTGCCGTAACGCACCCACCAGGTCGCCAATCGGGCGCTCGTGCATGCGCGGCACGCCATGCAGTTTGAAGTCGCCCCCCAGCACGGCCAGCGCGGCAGTCAGTGGGCGCATGGCAGTACCGGCGTTGCCCATGAACAGATCGGCCGCAGGGTTTTTGATGTGACCATCCAGCCCATCAATCTCGACCGTGCTGCCGG
>JANOLC010000603.1:0-3832 GCA_031419575.1 Burkholderiales bacterium
GCCAACACGTCCACTTCACCAGATTGCAGGGCGGTAAAGCGCTGCTGGGCGTTCAGAGGCACGTATTTGACTTTTTCAGGGTCGCTCAGTGTGGCGGCAGCCAAGGCTCTGCACACGTCAACGTCAAGCCCAGACCACTTACCCGCTGAATCGGCTGCAGCAAAACCAGCCAGACCGGTGTTCACGCCGCAGATCACTTGGCCACGTGCCTTAATGGCATCCAGCGTTTTGCCGGCGTAGGCGGGGGCGGCCAGAACGGCACCCAGGGTTGCCACGGCAATGGCGGCGAGCTTGATGTTTTTCATTGTCATAAATCGATCTCCAGTTAAAAAAATGAATTCTTGCGTTGTCAAGCAGGTTAGCCCTTGACTTGAGCGCGGATGATAGCCCCGCGCCATTCAGGGGCGCTACCGGGTTTGCACGGGTCTTGTATGCGGAATTTGCATCAGTCAATGAACGGGCAGTTTAAGAGGGGTCGGCAAGGGTTAGGCCCCAGACATGCAGATTTCATGCCACTCAGGTTGGGTGCCGGTGCCTGGCCCGGCGCTTGCCATACCGCCGCCGTGCGGCGCGTCACCCGCGCGACCCCAAACCCTTGGGAGCTTCCCCGATGCGCAATTGGCCGTAGCCGTTTAGCATGGTAGACATTAGGAGATTCAATGTTATCAACGCGAGCCCATTACAAATTTTGGCCCAAGCGGCTGCCCCATGCCATCACTCTGCCCGAGACTTCGCTATGGGACAACCTGGAAACCAACGCCCGGCGTTACCCCCACAAATCGGCTCTGGTGTTCTTTGGCACGGTCATCACTTACCGTGAGTTGCTACAAAAAGCAGAGCGACTAGCGGCCTGTTTACGGGGACTCGGAGTCAATTCGGGTGACAAAGTGCTGCTGTCCATGCAAAACTGTCCACAACTGGTGATTGCGCATTTTGCGATTTTGCGGGCCAACGCCGTAGTGGTGCCGGTGAACCCAATGAACCGCGCGGAAGAGCTCAAGCATTACATTACTGACCCCGGTGCCAGCGTGGCCATCACCACCGCTGATTTGGTTGCTGACCTGGTGCATGCCAGCGATGCCCTGCCGCCGGACGTGCAGCTCAAGCACTTGATCGTCACGCACTTTACCGACGCATTTGATGCGGCCATTACCGGGGAAGACGCGCCGCCCGTTAGTTGGACGGACTGGCTCACCACCCGCCACGCCTTGCCTGCTTTGCCCGCGTTTAGCGGTGGGCAGGTTCATAGCTGGGATGCGGCCTTGAGCACGACCACCCTGGTGCCCGAGTTGACCGTGGGCCCGCTGGACCTGGCCATCCTGCCCTATACCAGTGGCACCACCGGCCTGCCCAAAGGCTGCATGCACACGCACGCCAGCATCATGCACAACGCCATCGCCAGTGGGCTGTGGGGTAATGCCTGCGCTGACAACGTCATACTGGCCGTAGTGCCCATGTTCCACATCACCGGCATGGTCAGCGTCATGCACACCACCCTTCGCAGCGGCGGCACCATGGTGCTGATGCCGCGCTGGGATCGTGAGCTGGCCGGGCGATTGATTTCGCGCTGGCGCGTGACCAGTTGGACCAATATCCCCACCATGGTGATTGACCTGCTGAGCAGCCCCAACTTTGACAAATTTGATTTGACCAGCCTGGTGCACATAGGTGGCGGTGGTGCGGCCATGCCGCAAGCGGTGGCGCAGCGCCTGTTTGAGCAATATGGCCTGCGTTATGTGGAGGGTTATGGCTTAACCGAGACCGCCGCCCCCTCGCACAGCAACCCGCCCGACAACCCGAAGCAACAGTGCCTGGGCATTCCGTTTTTGAGCACCGATGCGCGCGTGATTGACCCCGAAACCCTGCTGGAAGTGCAGCAGGGCGAGCAGGGCGAAATCATCATTCACGGGCCTGAAGTCTTTCAAGGTTATTGGAAGCAGCCACAAGCCACTGCCGCCGCGTTCATTGAATTTGAAGGCAAGCGTTTTTTCAGATCTGGTGATTTGGGCCGGGTGGATGAAGACGGCTATTTCTTTTTGACCGATCGGCTCAAACGGATGATCAATGCGTCAGGCTTCAAAGTGTGGCCCGCCGAAGTTGAAGCGCTGATGTTTCGCCACCCTGCCGTTCAAGAGGCCTGCATCATTGCCACCAAAGATAGCTACCGGGGCGAGTCCGTCAAGGCCGTGGTGGTGTTGCGGGCAAGCCATCGTGACACGACGGAGCAGGACATCATGGACTGGTGCCGGGCCAACATGGCTGTTTACAAAGTACCTCGCGCGGTGCAATTTGTAGATGCCCTGCCCAAAAGTGGCAGCGGCAAAGTCATGTGGCGCGCGTTGCAAGAAGCCGAGATCGCCCATGTTTGAAACCACCATTGCAGGCAGCCTGCCCAAGCCTAGCTGGTTGTCTGAGACGCAAAAACTATGGCCACAATGGAAATGTCAGGGCGACGAGTTGCGCCAGGCCAAGGCCGACGCTACCCTGCTATGGAACAAGGCGCAGGAAGACGCGGGGTTGGATATCGTAGGGGACGGTGAGCAGTCGCGTCAGCATTTCGTTCACGGCTTTCTGGAGCAGGTGGACGGCATTGACTTTGAGCACAAGGTCACCATGGGCATCCGCGACAACCGTTACGACGCTCAAGTGCCGCAGGTGATATCAGCCCTCAGGCTCAAGGGCCGGGTGCATGCGTTTGAGGCGCAACTGGCCCGCGCCCACACCAAGAAGAAGCTCAAGTTCACCCTGCCGGGTCCCATGACGATTGTGGACACCGTGGCCGACCGTTTTTATGGTGATAAGGTCAAAATGGCGTTTGCCTTTGCCGAGCTGCTGAACCAGGAGGCCGTTGCCTTGCAGGCTGATGGCGTGGACATCATCCAGTTTGATGAGCCTGCCTTTAACGTCTACATGAAGGATGCCGCAGACTGGGGCGTGAAAGCCCTGGAACGTGCAGCGCAGGGCTTGATCTGCACAACAGCGGTGCATATTTGCTATGGCTACGGCATCAAGGCCAATACCGACTGGAAAGAAACCTTGGGTCAAGAGTGGCGGCAATACGAAGCCGTGTTTCCCGCCCTGGCCAAAAGCAGCATCCAGCAGGTCAGCCTGGAGTGCTACCACTCGCACGTACCGCCTGATTTGATGAAGTTGCTGGATGGCAAGGACGTGATGGTGGGCGTGATTGATGTCGCCAGCGACGTGGTGGAAACCCCCGAGCAGGTGGCCGACACCATCGGCCAGGCCTTGCAGTTTGTGCCCAAGGCCCGGCTGTTCCCCTGCACCAATTGCGGCCTGGCCCCCATGAGCCGCGAGATCGCGTTGCGGAAGCTGGACGCCCTGGTCAAGGGCGCGGCGCTGGCTAGAGCACGGTATGGGTTGAACGATTAATTCAAACCAGAGACGTCTAAATTCCCGTTCGGGCTGAGCTTGTCGAAGCCCTTCGACAAGCTCAGGGTGAACGGTATCTGTTGATGCGTGGGTTGATGGTTGAAAATACCCCGTTCAACCAGCACCCACCATGACCTCAGTTAAATCTTTACCCCAAGCCACCCCTACCGAATTGGGCTTCAGTGCCCCTCGTACCGCCACGCTGCTGGCCACCCTGCAAGACGAAATCAACCGCCAGCGCCTGCCCGGTGCGGTGGTGCTGATTGCACGCCACGGCAAGCTGGCTGTGCATGAGGCGCTAGGTTATCAAAATGGTGATGCGGCGGTGCCCATGACGACGAATTCGGTGTTTCGCATCTACTCGATGACGAAGCCGATTGTGTCGGTGGCGGCGTTGATGTTGATGGAGCAAGGCAAGCTGCTGTTGGGCGACCCGGTGTCC
>JANOLC010000604.1:0-2836 GCA_031419575.1 Burkholderiales bacterium
CTTAACAAAAAATACCCCAAAAAGATTCACTATTCATGAGTTAGTACCTAATCCTAAAGTCAGTAATTTTCAGTTTTTATTATCAACTTTCTATCCAACCCAGCTTGGTCATGCCATTGGCAATTTGGGCCAACTCAGGCCCAATCGCATAGGTCAACACGGCCTCGGCACCGGCCTCTTTGGCCTTGAGCAACTGGGCGGTCATGTCAACATCCTTGATGTTGAACTTCTCAACCGCCACCGGTTTGATGCCTTTGGCTTCCATTGCCTTTTCCAGGTCGGCACGCCCCAGTTGACCGTAGTTGGTCGAGTCAGCCAGGATGGCAAGTTTCTTGAAACCCCGGCGGGTAACCGCTTCTTCCACAATCATCGGCGCCTGAATGCTATCGTGTGCCGCATTCCGAAAGATGTAGTTCTCGGCTTGTTCGGGGAACTGCTTGGTGACGATACTGCCGGTCGCCACGTTGTTCATCACGGGAATTTTGGCTTCCTGGAAGAAACGTTGCGATGCCAGCGCAACGCCGGTGTTGATGTAGCCCACAGTGGCCGTCACCTTTTCCTTGTTGATGAGTTCTTGGGCGATTTGCACGCCGCGCTCGTTTTTGGCCTCGTCGTCACGCTCAACGATTTGCAGCTTGCGGCCTAAAACACCACCGGACTTGTTGATTTCATCGACTGCCAGTTTGACACCATCACGCATGCTCACGCCCATGGAGGACGAACCGCCCGTGAACGGGCCCGCCACACCGATTTTGATATTTTCTGCGGCTGTAACAAGGCTGCCAAAGCTCAAAATGGCTGCGGCCATGGCGATCTGGGTGACACGTTTTTTAAAGTGAATGGTCATGTTGTCTCCAAAATAATGATGAGGGCGTGGCACGTAAAACAAAGCTAGTTGCCTAACTTCAGTTTGATTTTTTGTGTGATTGTCCGGGGCTTGCTGCCTACCTATGACTCCAATAATTTAGTCTAAATCCCGACAACTCGCATCGGTGCTTTCCTTATGCCCCCAGAAATTCGCTTTCAATTTTGAAAAACGGTAAGATTACTACCGACTTGACGTTTACGTAAACGTCAAGTCAGTCAAAACGGTTCTGATCGCCGTCTCAACTGCTTCGCCGCATCCCCCTACAACGATCCTGCTGGAGTCCCACTATGACTGACCTGTCCGCTGACTACAAGGCACTGGCCAACTACCGCCCCACGAACAAAGTTCGTTTCGTTACCGCTGCCAGCCTGTTTGACGGGCACGACGCAGCCATCAACATCAAGCGGCGCATCCTGCAAGGCATGGGGGCAGAGGTCATCCACCTGGGGCACAACCGCAGCGTTGAAGAAGTGGTCACTGCCGCCTTGCAAGAAGATGCGCAGGGCATTGCCATCAGTTCGTACCAAGGCGGGCATGTGGAGTATTTCAAGTACATGGTGGACCTGCTGCGTGAGCGCGGCGGAGAACACATCCAGGTGTTTGGTGGTGGCGGTGGCGTGATCGTGCCGCCCGAAATCCGCGAACTGCAAGCCTATGGCGTTGCCCGAATCTTCAGCCCTGAAGACGGCCAACGCATGGGCCTGCAAGGCATGATTGGCGAGATGGTGATGCGCTGCGATAAAGACTTGTCCACCTACGCGCCGACCGACATTGCCGCCATTCAAGGCCATACGGATGCCAACTGGCGCGCCTTGTCTCAATTAATCACAGCTATTGAGAGTTTTAAGGCAAATGAGGCATTAGTCCCCGCCATTCGGGCGCTTGCAGCTACTAAAAACATAGCAACTATCGGCATCACCGGCACCGGCGGCGCGGGCAAGTCGTCACTGACCGATGAGCTGATTCGCCGCTTGCGGCTTGACCAGAATGACCAGTTGCGTATAGCGGTGATCAGCATTGACCCATCGCGTCGCAAGAGCGGTGGTGCGCTGTTGGGTGACCGAATTCGCATGAATGCGATTGGGCCATGGACACAAACTACTGCTCCCCGAGCAGATTCCGGGCAGCGTGTCTTCATGCGCAGCTTGGCCACCCGCGACTTCGGCTCAGAGATCAGCCAGGCGCTGCCCGATGTGATTGCTGCCTGTAAGGTGGCAGGCTTTGATTTGATCATCGTCGAAACCTCCGGCATCGGGCAGGGCGACGCGGCCATCGTGCCGCATGTGGATGTGCCGCTGTATGTCATGACGCCCGAGTTTGGCGCGGCCAGCCAGCTGGAAAAAATCGACATGCTGGACTTTGCCGAGTTCATTGCCATCAACAAGTTTGACCGCAAAGGCTCGCTCGATGCCCTGCGCGACGTGGCCAAACAGGTGCAACGTAACAAGGAAGCCTGGACCACACCAGCCGACCAGATGCCGGTGTTTGGCACCATGGCCGCCCGCTTTAATGACGATGGCGTGACGGCGCTTTACCAGGCACTGAAACCCCGCCTTGTCGCGCTGGGTGTGAAATTGAGCGGGGGTATTCTGCCTGAGGCCAAGGTGCGCCACAGCACCAATCAGACCCCGGTGGTTCCCGCTGCCCGTACCCGCTACTTGGCCGAGGTCAGCGATGCGGTGCGCGGCTACAAAAAGCGCGCCCGTTTCCAGGCCAAACTGGCCCGCGAAATCCAGCAACTGCGGGAATCCGCCCGCATGTTGCATGAGGCCAACCCCGACAAAACCCGCGCGGTGGAAGCCGTCACCGACTTGGCGGTGCAACGCGAGGCTGACGTGGGCGCGCCCGAGCGCAAGCTGCTGGGCCAGTGGCCCGAAATGCAAAAGGCCTATGCGGGTGATGAGTACGTGGTGAAGATTCGCGACAAGGAAATCCGCACGGCGCTCACGACTAAATCATTAAGCGGCA
>JANOLC010000605.1:0-6870 GCA_031419575.1 Burkholderiales bacterium
GCATGTCGTTGGTGTCCAGTGTGTAAGGCACGATGAGTTGCTGCACCACGCTGCCATCCGTTTTGGTGACGGGCATCCAAAAGGGCAGGTCATCGCCGTAGTAGTCGCTGTCGTAGGCAAAGCCGCCGTAGTCGGCCACCAGGCGGCGGGTGTTGGGGCTGTCGCGCCCGGTGTACCAGCCCAACGCCCTTTCCCCAGTGAGTTTCTCGATGATCTCCATGCCAATGCGCATGTGCTCACGCTCAGAAGCCTCGTCCATGTTTTGGTAGCTGATCCAGCGCCAGCCGTGGCAGGCAATCTCGTGACCCAGCGATTTGAATGCGGCGGTGAGTTCCGGGTGGCGCTGCAAGGCCATGCTGACGCCGAAGATGGTCAGCGGCAGACCCCGGCGCTCAAACTCACGCAAGATGCGCCACACCCCGGCGCGCGAGCCATATTCGTAAATGCTCTCCATGCTGAGGTGGCGTGCCGCAAAGCTGGCGGGGTTGAACATCTCGCTCAGAAACTGCTCGGAACCAGCGTCGCCATGCAACACCGAGCTTTCAGCGCCCTCCTCATAATTCAGCACAAACTGCACGGCAATGCGGGCGCCGTTCGGCCAGGCGGCGTGGGGTGGGCTGGGGCCGTAGCCGATCAGGTCGCGTGGATAGGCCAAGGAGAGCGATTGGGTTGATGTCATGCCGTGGCTTCGTCGGCAAATTGCCCCGGGGCGGTGGAGACGTCAACGCTGGCAGGCACGCGGTCAAAGTCGAGGTTTTCTTCCACATGCGTCAGATGCGCCTGCATGAGTTGCACGGCAAGCGCCTCATCTTTGGCAGCCAGTGCTTTGATGATTTGGCCATGCTCGTCATGTGAATGCTGGGCAGCACGATCGCTTTGGTACATCAGGGTAATCAGCGCGCAACGTGATGCCAGCTGCCCCAGCACTTGGGCCAACACGTCATTGCCCATCAGCTCGGCCATGCGTACATGAAAATCGCCCAGCAGCGCGGTGCGCCCGGTGACATCGCCCTGGTCCACGGCGAGCTTCTCTTGGGCCACATGCGCTTTCAACGCCCTGATTCGGGCGGGCGTAACGTGGTGCACAAACTGGCGAGTCATCTCTACCTCCAGCATGCGACGCACGGCAAACACTTCACGGGCTTCGTTCACCGACGGCGCCGCCACAAAAGCCCCTCTGGCAGGCTCAAGCCGTATCAACTGGTGCTGAGAAAGCTGCAACAGCGCCTGACGCACCAACGTGCGCGACACACCAAACTGGTCGGCCAGTTTTTGCTCCACCAGCTTGGCGCCGGGCGCAAGCTGATGGGCCACAATGGCCTGCGTCAATGTCCGGACGATTTGGGCTGTGGTGGACGATTCCATGGATTGATGATAGTCCCAATTCGATTAAAGTGTATACACTTTTGGCCACTTTTGAGGGAAAACCATGAGCCTGAGCACCCATGTTTTGGACACCATGCACGGCAGCCCTGCCGCCGGCATGCAGGTGGCCGTCTACATCACTCAAGGAGACGTCGCCATGCCGGTCAAGCAATTTGTACTGAATCACGATGGGCGCAATCCGGATGGTTTGGTGTTCGACCAGGCAGGCCTGAAGGTGGGTACCTATCGCCTGGTATTTGATGTTGCGGGCTATTTCAAGTCACGCGGGGTGGTGTTGCCTGAACCCAATTTTCTGGGCCAGGTCAGCATCGACTTTGGTGTGGCCAACCCGGCACAGCACTACCACGTGCCACTGCTGGTGAGTCCCTGGAGCTACTCGACCTACCGTGGCAGTTAAAGCTCGATTTGAAGCCCTCAGTTCCTGTTCTGGGTCTTGCTCAGAGTTGCCCTTCAGTCAATGTGTCCAGTTGAAAATTACCGCTCTTGTCCCAAAGCCAGGTATCGGTGTAGGTCACGCGCCCCATGCGAGTCGGGGCGGGGTAGGGCGAGGCACGCAGAGCGGTCCGTTCAATCTCGGCCATGACCTCGGGCGCGTGACGCGGTGCGCGTACCCAGGCGGTTGAAATAACGTTGCCTTTGGCGTCCACTACCACCTCAAACACGCCAATGGCGTACAGCAGTGGTGGCATTTTTCCCTTGAAAATGCGGTGGCCATTTTGGGTATACAAGTGACCTGCGGCATCACGTCGATATTCTCTGGGAGTGCCTGCCGAGGATGTCACCAAGGGTGGCCCCGGTGGTGGCAATGAGGTGCCAATCGGCGGGGTAGCAGGCTGAGGAATGACGACTGGCCGCTCGCTGGGCGGCGTGGCCGGTGGCGCTGTGCAGCCGGCCAGGATGGCAGCCAAGCCGACGAAGGCGGCCGTGGTGGCTAGATCGACCGAGTGGCGTTGAGCGGTCAGGGTATTCATGGCGTGTGCCCTCTTCGTTTTAAATGGGTGCGAAAGTATAGGGTGCAGGTCTGCAGGCTTGGCTGAAAATTCACGTAAGGAGAGGTAATGCTGGAACGGGAAAAAGTGCAAATAACAATCTCAGCGGCAATGATTTCTGCAACGACCACGGTCGCGCAAGTGGTCGTGTGGGTAGTGCGCCGTGCGGCTTGACGTCCGCTTGTTTCAACAGCTTGCTTCGCAAGCGGCCTGCCTGGTTACCGTGCAGTCCACGCGTGGTTCGGTTCCCCGCGACGCAGGCACTTGGATGGCAGTATTTGAGGGCGACGTGGTGGGAACCATCGGCGGTGGGCAACTTGAATTTCAGGCCATTGAACGGGCCCGTCATGTACTGAAGGGTTTCGAGCCGAAAGGTGCCGAGCCGGGTGCATCAACGGTGGTTCGGTATGCGCTGGGGCCGAACTTGGGGCAGTGTTGTGGGGGCGAAATGCACCTTGAGTTCACGCGCGTCACGGCCGACGACGCAGTCCACCTCAGGCTGGGCCTGCAACCCACGTTGCAGCCTGTGGCCTTGTTTGGTGGTGGGCACGTAGGCAAGGCGCTGGTGCAAGTGCTGGGCGGGCTTCCCGTTTTCACAGTTTGGATCGACAGTCGTGATGAAATATTTCCCGTTGATTTGCCCGACAACGTCATCTGCGAACACTCTGACCCGGTTCAGGCGGCGGTTGCACCGCTGTTACCGGGGGCTATGGTACTGATCATGAGCTTTAGTCACGCGCAAGATTTGGACGTGGTGGCCGCCTGTTTGCAGCGCCAGCGAATTCGGGGGGATCTGCCTTTTATTGGTCTGATTGGCAGCCAAACCAAGTGGGCAACGTTTCGCAGGCGTTTGGCCGCGCGGGGTTTTTCTGAGGCCGAATTGGCGAGCGTGACATGCCCCATCGGCACTGTCGGCATCACTTCCAAAGTGCCGGAAGTGATTGCTGTGTCAGTCGCGGCTCAAATCTTGCAAATGATGGACCAGCGCGCCCTGGAGACTGTATACACTCTTGCGATTGGGTCGCAGCGGAGCGGAGCAGATTAACTGCTTTTGTGCGCGGCCATATTGCTGCTTACAGCGCCCGCAGTGGTGAGCAGTTCAATGGACGCGGTGTCTGTTAATTGATTTCCGCGAAGGTGAGAACACATGGAAAGTTACTACCTCGACTGGGCGAACCTGCTGCTGCGCTGGGTTCACGTCATCACGGCGATTGCGTGGGTTGGTTCGTCGTTTTACTTCGTTTTTCTAGACAGCAGCCTTACCCCGCCGGTGGATGAAGATTTGAAGCAACAAGGCGTGAGTGGTGAGCTTTGGGCCGTACACGGTGGCGGCTTCTACCACCCGGTCAAATTCAACGTCTCACCCCCGAAGTTGCCCCGCCACCTGCATTGGTTCTATTGGGAGAGCTACAGCACCTGGCTATCCGGCTTTTCGCTGTTCACCATGTCTTACCTGTGGAGCGCCAGCACCTACCTGATCGACAAGTCGAAAATGGACTGGTCACCTGCCGCGGCCGTCACGGTGGCGTTGGCTTTCATGGTGGTGTTCTGGCTGTTGTATGACGGTATCTGCCGCTTCTTTGGCCAGCGCAAAAACGGCGACGCTATCGTCGGCGCGCTGGTGCTGGTGCTGGTGGGTATTGCGTCGTGGTTGGCCTGTCACTGGTTTGCCGGGCGCGCCGCCTTCCTGCTGGTGGGCGCGATGCTGGCCACCACTATGAGCGCCAGCGTGTTCTTCTGGATCATTCCCGGCCAGAAGAAGGTGATTGAGTCCATCAAGGCAGGCGAGGCGGTGGACCCCATTCACGGCAAACGTGGCAAACAGCGCAGCGTGCACAACACCTACTTCACGCTGCCGGTGCTGTTTGCCATGCTCAGTGGCCACTACAGCTTTACCTACACCCACCCGCAAAACTGGCTGGTACTCATTCTGATGATGTTTGCGGGTGCCGCCATTCGCCAGTTTTTTGTGATGCGCCACGGCTACAAGCTGGGCCGCAACGGCAACCCAATGCCCTATGCGCTGGTGGGCGTGGCGGTGATTGTGGGGGTGATTGTCTGGCTGAAACCTGTACCAGTCCTCGCGCCGGTGGTTGCACGACCGGTTAGTCTGCCCTCGGTTGATGCTACAAATATCGTAGCTACCAATTCAACAACAACAAGGACTAGCGATCAATTTGGCTACCAAGAGATACAAAAAGTACTGGAGCAGCGCTGCACCATGTGCCACGGCGCGCAGGTGCAGATGAAAAATGTGCGTCTGGATTCCGCTGAAGGCTTGAAGCTGCACGCGCAAAACGTTTACCAGCAGGCTGTGGTCACCAAAGTCATGCCCATGAATAACTCGACAGGTATCACCGACGCCGAGCGACTGGTCATCAAGCAGTGGTTTGAGGCGGGGGCCATCGTGCCGTGAAAAGCTGCGGGGGTGGTGTACATCGCTCACAGAAACCATCCGCGTCGCGTGGCCACCTCCATGAACCACCACGTCAACCACAGTCCAAGTGCAAACCAGAGCAAAACGATGAAAATTGCAGCCCCCATCATTTTTGGCCTCTCTTCGGCACGCTGAAGCCAAGTGGTCGCTTGACGACGAGACTCTTCAATAACATCAGACGGCAACATTCGCAATGTCAGCCAAATCAAGGCGGGCAGAAGAACCATGTCATCCAGGTATCCAAAAACAGGAATGAAGTCTGGTATCAGGTCAATAGGGCTCAAGGCGTAGGCCACCACAATCAAACCAAGTGCTTTGGCATACCAGGGTGTTCGTGGATTCGATTGTGCAAACCAGAGTGCAATCACATCCGATTTGATTTTTCTGGCCCATTGGCGTAAGTGTGAGAGTAGGGGCATTATGAAAACCAGTCTGGGTCCGATTGGCATCGGAATATTAACGGAGGGATAAGCACCCAGCAGCTGTATACACCGCCCGCGGGCTGGTATACAACATCAGGCTGCCGACCGGGTCATGCGGCTGCCTGCCGCACATCGGTGGCGAGGCCGATGTACTCGATCCGGTTGTTGCGAATCAAGAGGGGGTATGGGCAACATTTTTCCACCTTGTTTTCATGAATACCAGAGGCTTGCGCAACCGGCTTGGGCCGATATGGCTAAAGTCGGTGTTCATTCCAAACTGCTCAGGAGACTGATGAAAACGTACAAAATTGCCTGTATCCCTGGCGACGGCATCGGCAAAGAAGTCGTGCCCGCAGGGCAAGCCGTTCTGGAGGTCTTGGCGCAATCCAGCAGCACTTTCAACTTTGAGTTTGAAAGCTTTGGGTGGGGTGGCGACTGGTACCGTGCCCACGGTGAAATGATGCCCACTGACGGCTTGGACGCATTGCGCCATAAAGATGCCATCTTGTTTGGCTCAGCGGGTGACCCGCACATTCCGGATCACATCACGCTGTGGGGCCTGCGCCTCAAAATCTGCCAGGGGTTTGACCAGTACGCCAACGTGCGGCCCACCCGCATCCTGCCCGGCATTGACGGCCCGCTCAAGCGCTGCAAACCGTCTGACCTGGACTGGGTCATCGTGCGCGAGAACTCCGAGGGCGAGTACTCGGGCGTGGGTGGGCGAGTGCACCAGGGCCACCCCATCGAGGCGGCAACCGATGTCAGCATCATGACCCGCACTGGGGTGGAGCGCATCATGCGGTTTGCCTTCAAATTGGCGCAGTCCCGCCCGCGTAAATTGCTCACGGTGGTGACCAAGTCCAACGCCCAGCGTCACGCTATGGTGATGTGGGACGAGATTGCCGTGCAAATTGCCAAAGAGTTCCCGGACGTGAAGTGGGACAAAGAGTTGGTCGATGCCGCCACCGCCCGCATGGTGAACCGTCCGGCCACGCTGGATACGCTGGTGGCTACCAATCTGCATGCCGATATCCTGAGCGATCTGGCCGCCGCACTGGCAGGCAGCCTGGGTATTGCCCCCACCGGCAATATTGACCCTGAGCGCCGCTATCCCAGCATGTTTGAACCCATCCACGGCTCGGCGTTCGACATCATGGGCAAGGGCCTGGCCAACCCGATTGGTACCTTCTGGAGTTGCGTGATGCTGTTGGAGCACTTGGGTCAAGCAGCAGCAGCCAAACGGCTGATGGCCGCCATTGAACAGGTGACGGCAGACCCATCACTTCACACGGGCGATTTGGGCGGCACGGCCACCACCTTGCAAGTGACGCGGGCCGTCTGTGCGCGGGTAGTTACGGGGGACGGGTTGGCCGTGGCTGCGACATGATGCAGGTTGCAAGTACCTTACAACGTCACGAGGCAACCCCCATGAAAAAGAAAATTCTCGCGCTCTGTTTTGCCATTGCGGCACCCCTGGCTTTTGCGCAGGCGTGCCCGGAAAAAAATGTCCTGTACTGGCAGGCATTTCCACCCGGTGGAGAATCAGATTTATCGGCCCGCCATCAGCAGCTTGTGTTGAAGAAAAAGTGCGCAGCGGTTGACACCATCATCCAGTACAAAGCGGGTGCTGGTGGCG
>JANOLC010000606.1:0-5166 GCA_031419575.1 Burkholderiales bacterium
CGGTGGGCGCGATGGACGGCAACGACGCGGGCGCCGAAGTGCCGCCCTTGCTGCTCGCAGGCGATGCGCCGGTGTTGCAGCTCATCACCGCTGGCTGCTCGCAAGCGCAGTGGCAAGACGATCCGCACGGACTCACCCCGCGCGACCTGGCCATGCAAATCGTGCTGCCCGAAGTGGACGGCCGCATTGGCACCCGGCCCATCAGTTTCAAGGGCTTGGCCTGGCGCTGCGAGCGGGCCGAAATCGATGTAGTGCGCTACCAGCCCGAGCCCGATCGCATCGCTTATGTGGCCCAGTTGGCACGCCGCTGGTGCACTCTGCGCAGCAAGCCAAACGCGAACAAGCGTGTGGCCTTGGTGTTGGCCAATTACCCCAACGATGACGCGCGCCTGGCCAACGGCGTGGGGCTGGACACCCCAGCGTCTACTGTTGTCATTCTGCAAGCCCTGCAAGTCGCAGGCTATGCCACCGGCGACGTGCCGCAGCATGGCGACGCGCTGATGGCCGACCTGGTGCGCGGCATCACCAACAACCTGGACGCGAACGACGACCGCCCAGCAGGCCAAAGCCTGGCGATGGCGGACTACCTGCTAGATTTTTTGGCCCTGCCGCCCGAGAGCCAAACCGCCATCAACACGCTGTGGGGTCTGCCAGAGCAGGACCCGCTGGTGCGCGCAGGCCGCTTCATGGTGTCGGGCCAGCGTTACGGCAATGTGTTTGTGGGCAACCAGCCCGCACGCGGGCGCGACCTGGACCTGGTGGCGACCTACCACGATGCTGACCTGGTGCCCACCCACAACTACCTGGCCTTTTACTTCTGGCTGCGCCGCGCCTACGCGGTGGATGCGGTGGTCCACGTGGGTAAGCACGGCAACCTGGAATGGCTGCCCGGCAAAAGCGTGGCGTTGGGTGCCGCCTGCTGGCCGGATGCGATTTTGGGCCCGCTGCCGCACCTGTACCCCTTCATCGTCAACGACCCGGGCGAGGGCGCCCAGGCCAAGCGCCGTACCCAGGCCGTCATCATTGACCACCTGATGCCCGCCATGACCCGCGCCGAAACCTACGGCCCGCTGCAGCAACTCGAAGGCCGCATGGACGAGTACTACGAGGCCTTGTCGCTGGACCCGCGCCGCGCCAAGTTGCTGCGCGCTGGCATTCTGGAGCAGGTGTTGACAGACGGCCTGCACGCAGAGTTGGGTTTTACCCAGCCCACCGACGACGCGCAACGCGAAGCCTTGTTGCAGCGCCTGGATGCCTACCTGTGTGAAATCAAAGAATCGCAAATCCGCGACGGTCTGCATACCTTCGGCCAGTCTCCCACTGGCCGCCAGAGAGTGGACACGCTGGTTGCGCTGGCTCGCTACCCCGGTGGGGCGGGTGCCGCGCAAGGCAGCCTGACCGTGGCCTTGGCGAAGGACCTGGGGCTAAAAGACTTTGATGCGCTGAGCCCTGACTGGGCTGCACCGTGGACCGGAGAGCGCCCGCAGATTTTGCAAGACCTGAGCGCCGACCCTTGGCGTCACGCAGGCCATACCCGCGAGCGGCTGGAGTTGCTGGCGACAAAGCTGGTGACAGATTGCTTAGAACAGAATGCCATCCCCGTTTGCCCTGAGCTTGTCGAAGGGTGGCCTCACACCGCCCAGGTACTTGAGCGCTTGCACACCACACTCGCCCCGCGTCTGGATGCCTGTGGCCCGAATGAAATCGGCCAGTTGCTACGCGGCTTGGACGGGCGCTTTATCCCTCCTGGCCCCAGCGGCGCACCGTCACGTGGCAGGCCGGACGTGTTGCCCACTGGGCGCAATTTTTATTCGGTGGACACGCGTGCCGTCCCCACCCAAACCGCCTATGCCATGGGGGCCAAAGGTGCAGACCGCGTGGTGGAGCGCCACCTGCAAGACCACGGCTCGTACCCCACGGCCATGGGCCTGTCGGTCTGGGGCACCAGCACCATGCGCACCGGTGGCGAAGACGTGGCCCAGGCCTTTTCGCTACTGGGCGTGCGGCCCAAGTGGGCAGCGGGCAGCAACCGCGTGGTGGACGTCGAAGTCATGCCCATGAGCGTGCTGGGCCGCCCGCGTGTGGACGTGACGCTGCGTGTGTCTGGCTTCTTCCGCGACGCGTTTCCGAATGTGATTGATCTGTTTGACACCGCCGTGCGCGCTGTGTCCGCCATCTCGGCCGACGATGAGCCGGACGATGTGAACCCCATTCGCGTGCGGGTGCTGGCCGAGGCGGCGCAGGCGCAAGCCTCAGGGCACTCGGATGCCGATGCCGAGCGGGCGTCCACCTGGCGTGTGTTCGGGCCGCGGCCCGGCGGTTACGGAGCGGGCTTGCAGGCATCCATCGCCAGCGGCAACTGGACCGAGCGTTCTGAGTTGGCCGAATCCTATTTGCGTGCCGGGGCTTTCGCCTATGGCCAAGACGCACATGGCATCGCCGCGCCCGAGGCGTTTGCGCAGCGTATCGCCGGGCTGGACGCGGTGATGCACAACCAGGATAACCGGGAACACGACATTCTGGATTCCGGCGACTACTACCAGTTCATGGGTGGTATGGCTGCAGCGGTGGAGCACCTGAGCGGCACGCCCGCTGCGCTCTACCACGGCGACTTCAGCGTGCCTGGCTCGCCCAAAATCCGTGCTTTGGGCGAGGAGGTGGCCCGCGTGGTGCGTTCCCGCGCCGTCAACCCCAAGTGGATAGCCGGTATCAAGCGCCACGGTTACAAGGGCGCGTTTGAAATGGCCGCTACCGTCGATTTTTTGTTCGCGTTTGACGCCACTACCGGCGTGGTGGGCGACCACCAGTACGCGCTGGTGGCCGATGCGTATCTGCACGACGACGACACCCGCGCCTTCCTGCAGCAGCACAACCCGCTGGCTCTGCGCAGCATCGGCGAGCGCTTGCTCGAGGCCATGCAGCGCGGCATGTGGGCCGAGCCCGGTGACCACCGCGAACGCATCCAGGACCACGTGCTGGCGCTTGAAAATCAACTAGAAACATCCTGACCATGCCCTTGCACCCTAATATCTATGCCGATACGAGTCCTGCATCCGCCGCTACGCCAAAGTTCACCCCCAGCGCCGTGGCGCTAAGCGCACCAGAGCCGGTGCCTTTTCCGTTTACCGCGCTGGTGGGCCAGCAGGCACTGCAACGCGCCTTGCTGCTGGTGGCGGTGGATCCTGGCATTGGTGGCTTGCTGATAGGCGGGCCACGCGGCACGGCTAAATCTACTGCTGCACGCGCACTGGCCGCTTTGTTGCCGCAAGCCCCGTTTGTTACTTTGCCACTGGCCGCCAGCCTGGAACAACTGGTGGGCACCCTCAGCATTGAAGACGCATTGCAAAGTGGTGCAATGCGCCTATCGCCAGGCTTGGTGGCGCGCGCGCACCAAGGCGTTCTGTATGTGGACGAAGTCAACCTGCTGCCCGACGCGCTGGTAGATGCTTTGTTGGACGTGGCCGCCAGTGGCATCAACACGGTGGAGCGCGACGGCATTTCGCAGCGCCACGCCGCGCGCTTTGTGCTGGTCGGCACCATGAACCCGGAAGAGGGCGAACTGCGCCCTCAGTTGCTGGACCGCTTCGGCCTCTCGGTGTGGCTGCACAACCCGGCGGATGCGGCGCAGCGTCAGCAGATCGTGCGCAGCCGCTTAATGTTTGATGCCGACCCCGCCGCCGTGGCCGAACACCATGCAGAAGCCGTGCAAAACCTGGCCGTCAGCGTGCTGCACGCGCAAGCCCTGTTGCCCCGCGTGGCGTGGCCCGACGATGTGCTGGCCCACGCAGGCCAACTGGCTTCGGCTGCGGGTGTGGACGGTGTGCGCGCAGACCTTGTGATGCTGCGCGGCGCGCGAGCATCTGCTGCTTTGGATGGCCGGCAGGTGGTTAGCACTGCCGATGTCGATGCCGTGGCCGAGCTGGCCTTGCGCCACCGCCGTAATCCGGCGGTGCAGCTTCCTTTGCAACAGACTCCGCCACCGGCCCAACCCAACACGCCTGTACCGCAAAACAATTCGGAACGCCCCGCCCAGTCAGACCAAGGCGGCGATGGTGACTGGGGTGCCATGCCTCCCGTGCCCGTAGGCACCGTGCGCCCCGCCGTTGCAGGGGTGCTACCGCCAAAAAAAGCCTGAGCCACCCCGGCCTAGCGCCGCAAGCAGCGGCGCGCAGCGGGCGGTGGCGCACAACAGCCCAATCAGCCGATGCCCGTACCCCGCTGGCCGTGGCTGCGCGCATCAAACCGGGCCAAGGTTTCAGACCAGGCCCCATTGCTTGGCTGCCCACCCTTCAGGCCAAAGGCTGCGCGGCCTTGGCTCCGCAGCATCTGCACTGGCGCGTGCTCAAGGCCATGCCGGCCACACTGCACCTGCTGTTGCT
This sequence comes from Burkholderiales bacterium, assembly GCA_031419575.1. Taxonomy (GTDB): domain Bacteria; phylum Pseudomonadota; class Gammaproteobacteria; order Burkholderiales; family Burkholderiaceae_C; genus JANYCG01. Next base: position 4,380 of record JANOLC010000606.1, read on the forward strand.
GGACACCTCCGGCTCCATGCGCCAAGGTGGCCGTCTGGCGCTGGCCAAAGGTTATGCCACCCAGGTCCTGGAGCAAGCCGCCCGTGCGGGCGAGCACGCGGCTGTGCTGTGCTTTGGCGGGCGAGGCGTAGAAGTGCTGGTGCCCCCAGGCCCCGCGCGTCGTGCGGCGGCTGTGCGCGTGCAGCAACGCGGCGGTGGCGGTGGCACACCGCTAGTGCAGGCATTGGTAGTAGCCGAAAGCCTGGTCGCTCAACACCGCCGCGTGCGCGGCGCTATGGGCACTGCCAGCACCGTGCTATGGCTGCTGACCGATGGCCGCACATTGGAGCAGCCACCTGCCCCGCGAGGTGCGGGGCAGGTGGTGATTGTGGATTTTGACGACCTCAGGCGACCGGTCGACAGGTGCGCGGATTGGGCGCGGCGCTGGGGGGGGGAGTACCGAAAAGCGTAGGTTTATATTGCTATGGTTATAGTAGCTAACTACTCAATAGACACGGGGACTTAGGCCCTATTTTTACCGATTTCATGAGCTATTGGTGCTATTGACGCTGTTGGTGCCTGCGCATCAAATACGTATCCATCACCCACCCATGCGCCGCCCGCGCCGCCTGCCGCGCCGCCTGAATCCGCCCACTGACCTCGGCCAGCGGCCCGGCGATGCATATCGCCTTCCTGCTCGGATTTTTCCCGGTCGTCGTCGCGACCGTGCAGGGCTTCAAGTCGGTCGAGTACGACGTGATCGATCTCGCCCGGTCGATGGGTGCCAACCCCTTCAAGGTGTTCCTCA
>JANOLC010000607.1:0-5227 GCA_031419575.1 Burkholderiales bacterium
ACCTTTGAGCACACTTTTGCCCACGTTTTTCGCAGCCGAGTAAAACTGGCCGCTCATCAACTGCGCCAGGTAGCGGTTCAACGCGCCCACGGGCGGGCTGATACTCATGTCGTTGTCATTCAGGATGACCAGCAAATTGCAGTCAGCCACACCGCCGTTGTTCAGCGCCTCAAACGCCATCCCGGCGGTCATGGCGCCATCGCCAATGACGGCAATCGAATGCCGATCTTCACCCTTGAGTTTGGCCCCCATCGCCATGCCCAGGGCGGCGGAAATAGACGTGCTGGAGTGCGCCGTTCCAAACGCATCAAATTCGCTCTCAGCCCGCTGGGGGAAGCCGCTCAGCCCTCCCATTTGGCGCAGCGAAGCCATGCGTTCGCGCCGCCCAGTCAAAATTTTGTGAGGATAGGTCTGGTGGCCCACGTCCCACACAATGCGGTCGTGCGGGGTGTTGAAGACGTAGTGCAGTGCAACGGTCAGCTCCACCGTGCCCAGGTTGGAGCTGAGGTGCCCACCCGTTTTAGAGACGGTATCGAGCAAATACGCCCGCAATTCTGCAGCCAGCGGGGCCAATTGCGCCCGTGACAGGTGGCGCAACTCAGCGGGGTCATTGATGGTTTGCAACAGTGCGTAGGGATTGGTAGGCATATGCTCTTCTTTTAATAGCAAACTATTCAATTTTGACGGGGACTTTAGGTCGTTTTTTCTAATGATGGCGATTAACCACCATGTCAGCCAGTGCCCGCAAGGGCTGGGTGTTGGGCAAACCGCTGCCATCCAGCGCCGCTAATGAGTTGGCCAGTAATTCTTGTGCAAACGCACGGGATTCGTGCAAGCCCAGCAGCGAGACAAACGTGGGCTTGTCGGCGTTGGCATCTTTGCCCGCGGTTTTGCCCAGCGTAGCCGAATCGGCCGTCACATCCAGAATATCGTCCACCACCTGAAATGCCAGGCCCAGCGCCGCGCCATAGCCTTCCAACGCCTGCAACTGGCTGGTCCTGGGGGCACCACAGGCCGCGCCCATCAGCACGCTGCCTTGCAGCAGTGCCCCAGTTTTAAGGTTGTGCATCTCCGTCAACTGGCGGCGGTTGAGCTTGTGCCCCACACTGGCCAGGTCAATCGCCTGACCACCCGCCATGCCTGCGCTACCGGCGGCTTGGGCCAGCAGTCGGCACAACTTGGCCTGTAGCGCAGCGGGAATGGCAGTGTCATCAGGGGTGAGCAATTCAAACGCCAGGGCTTGCAGGGCATCACCGGCCAGCAGAGCCTGGGCTTCGCCAAATTTGACGTGAACCGTGGGTTTGCCCCGGCGCAACACGTCGTCGTCCATGCAGGGCATGTCGTCGTGCACCAGAGAATAAGCGTGAATCAGTTCGGTCGCGCAGGCGGCGCGCAGGGCACCCTGCCCGTTGCCATTGACGGCTTCGCAGCTCGCCAGCACCAGCAGGGGGCGTAGGCGTTTGCCACCATCAAGCACGGCGTAACGCATGGCGGCTACCAAGGCGGCGGGCGCGCCATGGTCCAGGCCGACAGGGGCATCAGCGGTGACCCAGCGGTCCAGCGCCTTTTCGACGCGCTCCAACTGGGCAGCGCTCCAAGTCGTCAGGTTGAAGACGGGGGACGACAGGCTCACTCGGGTGTCCATGGTTTTAGCGTGCCCTCATCGAGTACTTTGATCTGGCCTTCCACCGCATCCAGCCGCTGACGACAAAACCCCAGCAAGGCCGCACCGCGCTGGTAACCGGTTAGCAACTGTTCCAGCGGCAGTTCGCCGGATTCGAGTTGGCCGACCAGGGACTCAAGCTCAGACATGGCCACCTCAAAACTGGCGGGAGCTGGTGCTGCAGGTGACGATGGGGAGGCGCGGGCCATAGCAACTTTGTTTTAGATCAAAGAAGGATTTTATGCGGTAGGGAAGGCCGGGCAGGCACAACACCCCTCGCAGGTAGAATCTCCCACCCGGCCAGCGCTCAGTTCGGGGCATTCATGTCTGATTTAAGTCTTCTTCTGCAACCGGCCACCTGCCAACTCCCTGTTTCAAGCTACTTTGACGACGCGTTGTTTCAACGCGAGTCCGGCAGCATTTTTGCGCTCGGCCCGCGCTACGTTGGCCACGCCTTGAGCGTGCCCAACGTGGGCGATTTCGCCACGCTGCCGCACGAAGATGGTGGTCGCGCCCTGGTGCGCACGCCCACGGGTGTGGAGCTGATCTCCAACGTGTGCCGCCACCGCCAGTCGCTCATGCTCAAGGGCCGGGGTTCGCTGTATGCCAACCAGAGCGGCAGCGCCGGGGGCAACATTGTGTGTCCGCTGCACCGCTGGACCTACAGCGGTGGCGCTCAGAATGCTGTCAATGCCAGTGGCGGTGGTATCGGTATCGGTGCTGCCGGGCAAGCAGGCAAGTTGATTGGCGCGCCGCACTTTGCCCAAGACCCCTGCCTGAACCTCAACACCTACCCGCTGCAAGCATGGAACGGCCTGCTGTTTGAGCAAAACCCCGGTAGCCGCAGCGTCGCCGCCGACATGGCCAATTTGGGACCATTGGCAGACCTGGATTTTTCAGGCCACGTGCTGGACCGGGTCGAGATGCACGAGTGCAACTACAACTGGAAGACCTTCATTGAGGTTTACCTGGAGGACTACCACGTCGGTCCGTTTCACCCCGGTCTGGGTAGTTTTGTGACCTGTGACGACTTGCGCTGGGAGTTCAAGGAACATTACTCGGTGCAAACCGTGGGTGTGGCCAACCGCCTGGGCAAGGCGGATGCCTGCGGTGGCTCGCCCGTTTACCAGCGTTGGCAAAATGCCTTGCTGAAATACCGGGGTGGCGTGCCCCCCAAATACGGCGCGATCTGGCTGACCTGCTACCCGCACATCATGGTGGAGTGGTACCCGCACGTGCTGACCGTGTCCACACTGCACCCCATGGGGCCGCAAAAGACCATGAACATGGTCGAGTTTTATTACCCGGAAGAAATAGCCGCGTTTGAGCGCGAGTTTGTCGAAGCCCAGCAAGCCGCCTACATGGAAACCTGTGTGGAAGACGACGAAATCGCCCTGCGCATGGACGCGGGCCGCAAGGCGCTGATGCAGCGCGGCGACAACGAGGTTGGCCCCTATCAGAGCCCTATGGAAGATGGCATGCAGCATTTTCATGAGTGGTACCGTCGTCAGCTGTCACTATAGTTTTTGTAGCTGACTATTCAATCCCCACGGGGACTTTAGTCACTTTTTATCTACAACTTTCGTATGCAAGCCCTCTGGATGGTTCTGGCCTCGTTTCTCTTTGCCACCATGGGCGTGGGGGTCAAGGTCGCGGCGGCCAGCTTCAACGTCACTGAGCTGGTGTTCTACCGGGGGCTGATCAGCGTGGTGTTCATGATGGTCGTGATGCGCACCCAGGGCATGCCTTTGCGCACGCCGTTCCCCGCCATGCACGCCTGGCGTGCGGTGATTGGCACGATGTCGCTGGGTGCCTGGTTTTACGCCATCGCCCACCTGCCATTGGCTACCGCCATGACGCTCAACTACATGAGCGGCGTGTGGATTGCCGCCTTCATTGTGGGTGGCGCCATCTTTTACGGGCAAGCACAACGCCAGGGGCCGCTGCTGGCCACGGTGCTGGCCGGGTTTGCCGGGGTGGTGATGACGCTGCGCCCCACCTTGGACCAAAACCAGCTATTTGCAGGGGTGATTGGCCTGTTGTCGGGCATTGGTGCTGCGCTGGCCTACATGCAAGTCACGGCACTGGGGCGCTTGGGTGAGCCCGCTGGGCGCACGGTGTTTTACTTTGCAGTCGGCTCGGTCATCGCAGGCGCGGTAGGCATCGCCTTCACTGGCCTCACGCCGTGGGACCGCATCACCTGGCAGGCGGCGGCCTGGTTGTTGCCCATTGGCATTTTGGCCTCACTGGGCCAGTGGTGCATGACGCGCGCTTACAGCCACGGCTCGACTCTGGTGGTGGCCAATTTGCAGTATTCGGGCATTGTGTTTGCATCGATCTACAGCCTGCTGCTGTTTGGCGACAAAATCCCTCTCATGGGCTGGCTGGGGATCGTGGTGATTGTGGCCAGTGGGGTCGCGGCCACGGTGCTACGGTCACGCTCCATCCCCAATACGCCTGCGGAAGAACATTGAAAGACTCATTCATGACCTACACCACCCTGATCTCCGTCGCGCAACTCCAGCAATTGCAAACCAGCGACCAGCCGTTCATGGTGTTTGATTGCAGTTTTGACTTGACCACCCCCGATGCCGGACGGGCGATGTACCTCGATTCCCGCATCCCCGGCGCGGTCTACGCCCATTTGGACGAAGCACTCAGCGACAAAACGCCACCCATGCCGGGTCAACCCGACACCCGCCCCAGCGGGGGCCGCCACCCGCTGCCGTCGCGCGAGCAGTTTGCGGCCTGGCTGGGTAGCGTGGGCTTCAACAACACCATGCAGGCCGTGGTTTATGACCGCCAGGGAGCCAACTACTGCGGCCGCTTGTGGTGGATGCTGAAGTGGGTGGGCCACGCCAACGTGGCCGTGCTGGACGGCGGCCTGCAGGCCTGGAAGCTGGACGCGGCGAATGTGGCCGCCACAGGCACCGTGGCCACACTTCCAGCATCAAACTATGCCCTGGTCCCCGCTATTGCTCAGTTGTTTGCTACAAATACAGTAGTGAACAACCTGGGCCGCCCGGTGCAAACCATTCTCGATGCCCGCGCCGCCCCACGCTTTAGGGGCGAGATGGAGCCACTGGACCCGGTGGCCGGCCACATCCCCGGCGCACTGAACCGCCCGTTTGCCGAGAACATCGGCCCGGACGGCAGGTTCAAGCCCGCCGCGCAATTGCGGACCGAGTTTGAGGCCGTGCTCGCTGGGCGCGACCCCACCACAGTAGTGCATCACTGCGGTAGTGGTGTCAGCGCCCTGCCCAATCTCATCGCCATGGAAATCGCCGGGTTAGGCCACACGGGGCTGTATGCAGGGAGCTGGAGCGAGTGGTGCAGTGACAGCACCAGACCGTTCGCGCGGGGTTGACCCGTGCCACCGAGTGTCAAGGGTTGATACCAAGCCTCATGGATGCCAATATGCGGAAAATCAAAACCTGAATTTTCAAGTCCAGCAAACCACCTACTCCAAGGCACGCTATGGCATCTACTTTGAGCATTTCCCCCAGCGAACTCCAACTGCCCTCCTTTTACAAGTGGGAAAAAGAGCGTGCTGACAAGGTTTTT
>JANOLC010000608.1:0-17976 GCA_031419575.1 Burkholderiales bacterium
TGGCCGAGCGCTTTGACACGGCCATTGCCACCGGTGAAATGCTCACCAGTTTTGGCGAACATGCGCAGCTCATCATGAGCGATGGCAGCGACTTCATTCAGCCGGATGCGCCCCGTGTGGGCGGTATCACGCCGTTCTTACAGATCATGGCGCTGGGCTCGTTCAAGGGCTGCAAACTGGCCCCGCACTTTGCGATGGAGATACACCTGCACCTGGCTGCCGCCTACCCGGAAGAGCCATGGCTGGAACATTTTGAATGGCTGGGCCCGATGTTCAATGAGCAACTGGAATTGCGTGATGGCCGCATGTGGGTGCCCGACCGTCCGGGCCTGGGTTTCACCCTCAGCGCGCAGGCGCTGGCGTGGACCACAGAGACAGCAGAGTTTGGAAAACGCCCTTAAGAAAATTGGCATGAAACGAATCGCGATCACGGGTGCAGCGGGTGTGGTGGGCAGCGCCTTGCGCCAGGAGTTGCTGGGTCGGGGCTACGCGCTTCGACTGCTTGACCTTCAGCCCATTCACGACTGTACCGCCCAGGAAGATTGTGCCGTGGTGGACATCTGCGACCAAGCGCGCATGACCACGTTGCTGACAGGTTGCGATACGATCATTCACCTGGCCGCGTGTACCACCGATGCCCCCTGGCCCGACCAGGTGCGCCTGAGCATCGAGGGCACCATCAGCCTGTTCGATGCGTGCCGGGCAGCCGGAGTGAGGCGAGTCATTTACGCCAGCTCACACCATGTGGTGGGCCTGCACCCCCGCCCGCCCAACGGCCCGCCCCTCAATGACCATACCGTGTTAAGGCCAGACAGCCGCTACGGCGTTGGCAAGGCGTTTGGTGAATCCCTGGGTGCCATGTACGCCTGCAAATACGACATGCAGGTCTTGGCCATTCGCATCGGCAATGTCAACACCCGGCCCATCGACAGACGGCGCATGGGAAACTGGATCAGCTGGCGAGACCTGGGCCAGCTGGTCGCCATTGGCATTGAGCACCCAGACCTGGTGTTCGAGATCGTGTATGGCATTTCAGATGCCACGGGCCATCACTACGACAACGCGTCGGCCTATGCCCTGGGTTATGCACCGCAAGATGCATTTGGGCCGTTTGAAGCGCAGGTGCTTGCGGAAGACCCACCGCCAGCCCACGGCAGTGATGCATCCCGCATGGCCAACGAATTCACGCTGGGCGGCCATTTCTCTGGGTCAGAGTTTGTGGGCGACCCGGCGCGATTGGCTGTTGAAATGGATTACTGGGTTCAAACGCTACCCAAATGGTAATCCCGCCCGCCGTAGTCAAAGCCCACCAGCTCATTGATGATGACAGCCTTGTCAGCAGGTGCTGCGTAGTAAGCACGAATCTCGCTGATGAGCCCCGTAACGGGGTCAAATTTGTACCACTCGTCGCCGCGCAGCGCGGTGCCGCTTTTGTTCTTCCAGTGGGTCCATTCGATCACCGCTTCAGGGCTGTCATGGCTCACCAGGATTTTCTCGATGGTCCATTGCGAGCCCAGAGTTTCAACGCACCAGATCCATTTTTGGGCAATCGTGTCGGCCGTGCACCAGGGGATGTCGGGCAGGCCTGCGGGGAAGTAGTGAACGGCGTCGGCCGTGAAGCAGGACATCAGCGCGTTGTAGTCGGCGGCATTGCAGGCGGCGAAGTAGCGGCGGATCAGGGCGGCGTGGTCAGCCGGGGTGAATGGGGAGGTCATGCGTTGGCTTTCAAACCTGTGATGGATGGGCGTGTTGCGGTGGGTGCGATAGGTTTAATGGCCGGACGGCCCGCTGCCACCCAGGCCTTGTGCTGGGTACGCGTCTCCTCACTGGGCGGGTACAGGCCCCAAAGCGCTTCACCGACCTGCAGGCGCATGGCCAAATAGGCTTCAATGTCGTCGCGCTTTTCGCACAGGTCGGCCATTTCGGCGGCCAGGTGCGCGGGAATCACCGTTACGTTGTCGCCGTCGCCATGAATCACATCACCGGGGTACACCGCCACACCGGCGCAACCAATGGGCACATTCAGGTCAGCCACGTGGTGGTAGGACAGGCGCGTGGTGGCCGTCACGCCGGTGCACCAGATGGGGAAGTCCATCTCTCGCAGCTCCGTGCCGTCGCGAAACGAGCCATCGGTGATCACACCACGTGCGCCGCGCATCATCATGCGGGTGATCAGCATGTTGCCCATCGAGGCCGCGCGGCCGTCCCGGTTGCTGTCAATCACCAGCACGTGGCCGGGTTCGATCTGCTCCACGCCGACCCATTGCAGGTTGTCGGCACTGGGCGCGGTGGTCAGGTTACCGTACCCGTCTACATCCTCCCGCGCGGGGATGAAACGCATGGTGTAAGCGCGCCCGGCGAAGGGTTTGATGGCTTTGTTCAAAGGCGTGAGGCCATACAGCACCGGCTGACGAAAGCCCTTGATGTAGAGCTGCGTGGTGAGGGAACCGCTGGTGGCTTTGGCCAGGCGGTCCAGCACCTCGTCCGGCACATGTGGTGCGGGCGCACGCTTCGGGATGCTCGTCAAAGGCGGGGGATTGATGGGCTGATTCATGCATCAATCGTACTAACATCAGACGCTGCCACCAACCCATCTGAGCGCGACTGACAGCAGCCATAACCCATGCATTTCCACATGCTGGGACGATTGAAATGACTTCCACAAGCACACCCAAAAACACAGGCGACGGCACCGGCGCGCTGGAAAAAGCCATCGACATTCTGGAGGCCGTAGGCGAAGGCCCTGATGGCATGAGCCAGACCGACATCACCACCCGCCTGGCCCTGCCCCGAACCACCGTTTACCGTCTGCTGGCCACACTGGTGGCACGTGGCCTGCTGCGGCGTGACCCGTTGCGCAAGGTTTATTGCCTGGGCTTTCGCTGCTTCGAAATGGCCCGCCAGGCCTATGCCAACCCCGACCTGGCCGCCGCCGCCGCACCTGAGCTGCGTGCCTTGCGTGACCTAACCGGCGAAACCTCGTACCTGGCGGCGCTGGAAGGGCTGGAGGTGATCTCGCTAGAGCGCTATGACGGCGCGCACAGCCAGCGCTCGTCTGCCGCTTTGGGTCAGCGCAAACCGGCCTATTGCACCAGCCAGGGCAAGGCGATTCTGTCGGTGCTGGATGCCGCCACACGTGACGCCTTGGTACGCGACATGGTGCTTAAACCGCTCACCCCGCTGACCATCACCGACCGCCGTCGCCTGCAGGCCGAGCTGAAGATCACCGCCGCGCGCGGCTATGCGATTGACGACGAAGAAATTGTGCTGGGCGTGCGCTGCGTGGGCGCACCGGTGGTAGACCCCACGGGCAAAGTGCGCGGTGCCATCAGCGTGGCTGGCCCCGCCTGGCGACTGACGCGTGAGCGCGTGGAGTTGCTCGGCCCCGAGCTGGCCGATGCCGCCCGGCGTATTGGGGCGCAACTGCCCGCTCTGGCACGTGCGGCACCGGCTGCACTTGCGGCAGAACATGCGGCCCTGCAACCCGTGCCGGGTCCGTGGGCATTTTTTGGCGCGCACCCGGTGTGGTGCGTGCGCCGCCAGGCCCTGTTTTGGGCCGATGCACTGGCACCGTCGCTGCGGGCGTTTGATGGCAGCACTGACGAACAGCTCATCCGCCTTGATGCCCCCGTGACCGGCATGGTGATGCAGGGCGACGAGTTTCTGGTGGCATTCGCGGACAGCGTCGTCCGTGTGGACTTGAAGGGCAACCACACCCTGATCAAACCCTGGCCCGCCGGTGTGATGCAGGCTATTTGCGCAGGGGACGCGGGCACGGTGTGGGTGGCATTTGAAGTGGAAGGCGGCGGCGCGGCGATTGGCCTGGCGCCCACCAAATCCTCGACATCGGGCCACTTCAAGCCGCAATGGCGAATGACCGAGCCCGTGCAATGCCTGCACTGGTCAGCGCAAGACAACACGCTTTATGCCACGGCACCTGCGTCCGGTGCCATCCTCATGATGAAGCCCGGCACAGCCACTGTGCGGCGGCTGGCCACAGTACCCAAAGGCTCGGGGCGCATCAGTGGCCTGGCACGCGACGCGGCTGGCGGGCTGTGGACAGCCCTGCGCGACGGCTGGAGCGTGGTACGCATCTCGCCGGAGGGCAACCTGGACAGGGTCATTGGCCTGCCCGTGCCCTGCCCCACCGATGTGGCCATAGGTGGGCATGACATGAACCAGCTGTTTGTAACCACCGCGCGCCAGCCCGTGTCACTTGAGGCTCTCACCAAAGCGCCAGGGTCGGGGCGGTTGTTTGTGTTGAGCTTGAATTTGCCGCCTTGAAGTTTTTCGTTGAGTATGTATACTATGTTTCATTAAACGTAGTAACTATTTCATATGTGGTCCATCCTGATCGTCACCCTGCCCACCCAGCCCAGCGCGGTTCGACTGCGCATCTGGCGTGCCCTGAAAGCGCTTGGCTGTGCCGCGTTGCGCGATGGTGCTTACCTGCTGCCGCTTGACCAAGCCCCAGCCCTTGAAGCGCTGGGTACTGAGGTGCGCGAACACGGCGGCACGGCTTCAGTGCTGACGCTGTCTCCCAAAGACGAGGCCCAGCGGCTGGAGATACTGACCCAGTTTGACCGCACCGAGGCCTACACGGCGTGGCACGAGTCGCTTCGCTCGGCATTTGCTGAATTCGGCCGCCTGTCCGAGACCGAAGCCCGCCGGCGCGTGCGTGGTGTGGCCGACGCCCTGCTCACCCTGCAACGCATTGACTACTACCCCGGCCCCGCTTCTGCCCAGGCCGATACGGATTTGATTGCCTTGCGCCGCGAGCTGGACAAGCGTTTCTCCAAAGGCGAGCCGCAAGCCACCGCTGGGGACATTCCCCGACTGGACGCGCGCAAGTTCCAGGGCAAACGCTGGGCCACACGCGCCCGGCCGTGGGTGGACCGGCTGGCTTGTGCCTGGCTGATCACGCGCTTCATCGACAAAGAGGCCCGCTTCGTCTGGCTGGCCGACCCCGCCAAAGCGCCCAAAACCGTGCTCGGCTTTGACTATGACGGCGCACGCTTCACGCATGTCACATCGGGCGGACGGGAACACGTGAGTTTTGAAGTGCTAATGCTCAGCTTCGGGGTAGACCACGACGCGCGCCTGAAAGACATAGCGGTGACCGTGCATTACCTCGATGCAGGTGGTATTCCCGTCGCGCAAGCCGCCGGGCTGGAGGCGGTACTCAGTGGCTTACGCGCCGTGCATGCCGATGACGATGCCTTGCTGGCAGCCGCCAGCGCTGTGTTTGATGCGCTCTATGCCAATCCCGGCAGCGCTGCCACCACCCAAGATTGATGAATGACACAGCAACCGCCATGACCGACACAACACACTTTGCCCGCCCTGCCCCCGTCAGCTTTTACGAGGCATTCCGCTTCTGGCTCAAGCTCGGCTTCATCAGCTTTGGCGGCCCGGCCGGACAGATCGCCATCATGCACACCGAGCTGGTGGAGCAAAAACGCTGGATCAGCGAAAAGCGCTTCCTGCATGCGCTCAACTATTGCATGCTGCTACCCGGGCCAGAGGCGCAGCAGTTGGCCATCTACATCGGTTGGCTCATGCACCGCACCTGGGGCGGCATTGTGGCGGGAGCACTCTTCGTATTGCCATCGCTGTTTATTTTGATTGGATTGTCATGGGTCTATGTGGCGTTTGGGTCCTTGCCCGTGGTGGTCGGTATCTTCTATGGCATCAAACCGGCGGTGACGGCGCTGGTGCTGCATGCCGCGCACCGCATTGGCAGCCGCGCGCTCAAAAACAATTGGCTTTGGGTGATTGCGGCTGCGGCCTTTGTCGCTATCTTTGCACTGGACGCGCCCTTCCCGGCCATCGTTTTGACGGCGGCCCTGATCGGTTACCTGGGTGGTCGTTTTGCCCCCAACGTATTTGTGGTGGGTGGTGGCCATGGGGCGGCCAAAACATCGTATGGCCCGGCACTGATTGATGACGACACGCCCACGCCCGAGCACGCCCGGCTCTCAAGGGCGCGGCTCGTCAAAATCGTAGTGGTGGGTTTGGTGTTGTGGGGCGCGGCCATGGGTTTGCTCATCGCCACGGTGGGTATGCATGGCGTACTGACCCAGATGGGCTGGTTCTTCACCAAGGCCGCACTGCTGACTTTTGGTGGTGCGTTTGCCGTATTGCCCTACGTCTACCAGGGCGCGGTGGAAAACCACCAGTGGCTCAATGGCACACAAATGATTGATGGCCTGGCGCTGGGCGAAACCACGCCCGGCCCGCTGATCATGGTGGTGGCATTTGTGGGCTTTGTGGGTGGCTGGATCAAACAGATTTTTGGGTCGGACGCGCTGTTTTTGGGTGGCGCGGTCGCGGCCACCGTGGTGACCTATTTCACCTTCTTGCCCTCCTTCATTTTCATTCTGGCCGGCGGCCCACTGATTGAGACCACGCAGGGCAATTTGAAGTTCACCGCGCCGCTCACCGCCATCACCGCAGCCGTTGTGGGGGTGATTCTGAACTTGGCACTGTTCTTTGCGTACCACGTGATGTGGCCAACGGGGTTTGGTGGCACCTTTGACTATGTATCTGCTGCCATCACGGCGATTGCAGCGGTGGCCCTGTTCAGGTTCAAGGTGGGCGTGATTCCCTTGCTGGGCGCATGCGCATTGGCAGGGTTGGCTATCAAGCTGCTGTTTTGAATGCCATTGCCGCGGCATCCTCAAGCCAACGGCACCTGGCTGCGATGGGCGCAGTCAGTTCGTCGCAACTACTTTTTAACGAAGGAGAACACCATGCAATCCACGATCAACAGCGCATCCAGCCCCAGCACGAACCCGAACACCATGAATGTCAATGAGCTGGCCGAGTGGCGTACCCAAGGCACGGCGCACACTTTGCTTGACGTGCGCCGCGACATCAAACGCGCCGCTGAGGCTGATGAACTCAGCGGCACCATGTGGCGCAACCCGGCCCATTGGCTGGACTGGAAAGACCACATCACTACGGGTACGCCGGTCGTGGTTTATTGCGCCTATGGCCACGAACTCAGCCAGGCCATGGCAGCCTGCCTGCGAGCCTTGGGCCATGACGCGCGGCATCTGGAAGGCGGTATTGAGGAATGGCGAAAGGCAGGGCAAGCCACCCAGGCCCTTGCTGGAGCGTCGTCATGATCCTGAAACTCAAAATTCATAGTCAAATTGGCCTTAAGTCCAAGTCAATTATCAATAGTTTGCTATTTTTTATATAGCAAATGAAATTGAAAAAATGAGTTCGCTGACGCACAGACAGACGCAACCGAACCATCGACCATGAAGGTTCGCAGACTTTGAACTTGCACGGCTCATGGTATGTGCCCGGGCAAAGTCTCAGTCAGCCTAGTCTTTGAGACGTCAATGATTTCCAGACGAATCCTTCTGATTTAGGGCCATCGTGACAAGCGATTTTGATACGGGTACCGTGCCCGCCCGCCTCAAGCCCGTTCAGGATTCGTCTCAACGGCTGCGGTTTGGTCTCTCCTTGGCGGGCGCCTTGGGCGCACTGGCGTTGGCGATTTTCGTCGCGCTGCGGATCGTGCTGCCAGTGTTTCATTTTCCGAGTCCTGGCGGACCCTACGCGATAGGCACAGTGACCTACCACTGGGTCGATCATGACCGAGCAGATGTCTTCCGCCCGGATGCGAGTGCCCGTCGCGAGCTGATGGTGCAAATCTGGTACCCCGCCAACCCAGCCGAGCCTATGAACTCAGCATCAACATCGCCTAGTGCGCCCTACGTGCAAAACGCCAACGCGCTGGCAGAGGCCCTGTCGCAGCTGAAAAATTTGCCATCAGCCCTATTCGGGCGGTTCAAATACGTCACCACCCACGCCATGTCCGGTGTCCCTATGGCCAACGAAAATCCCAACTACCCGGTGCTCATTTTCCTTGAGGGCGCTATCGGCTTTCGCCAGATGAACACGTTCCAGGTGGAGGCATTGGTCTCGCAGGGGTACATCGTTGCGGCTATCGATCAACCCCACACTGCGGCAGTGGTCGTCTTCCCGGATGGACGCACAGTAGGCGCTCTGCCGCTTGATCAAATGATGCCCCTGATCCGCCAAAGCCACAGCCCCGAGAGTATTTCGCCGATGTTGGGGGGTCTCGCATTTGACAAAGGCATCGTTCCTTATCTCGCAGAAGACGTCAGCTTCGCGCTCAACCAGCTCGCGTCGCTCAATCAGGCTGACCCAAACAGGATCTTGACCGGGCGGCTAAACCTTCTGCAGGTTGGCACCTTTGGCATCTCACTGGGCAGTATTGTCGGCAGTGAGGCCTGCCGGGTCGAGCCACGCTTGCGGGCCTGTCTTTTCATGGACGCCCCTATGCCTATGGATGTCGTCATATCCGGTTTGCGACAGCCCGCTCTGTGGATCACCCGCGATGCAGAAACCATGCGACTGGAGCGACACCGGTCAGGCGGCTGGTCGGAGGCAGACATCAGCGAACACCAGACCAGCATGCGGGCAGTATTTACCAGCTCGCAGAGTACTGGCTACTTCGTGCAGGTGCCAGGGATGTTCCACGTCAATTTGACCGACATCCCACTTTGGTCCCCGCTCCTGCCCTGGCTGGGCATCACCGGGCCTATCGATGCGCAGCGCGCGCACAACATCATCAACGCGTACTCGTTGGCGTTCTTTAACCGGCACCTGTTGGGCCGCGCACAAGCGCTAATTGACGAACCAGTGAGTCACTATCCCGAGGTAACCTTCAGCACACACAAGCCTTGATGCATACGCTGGATAGACGCGCTGCTGAATTGCAAGGGCGCACAGGAAGCGCGCTGGCACCGGCCCGCCATTGAAAGCACTCGCTAAAAACACAACGGTCAATGGCCGGTGCTACCATGTTTTGACATCAACTCCAGTCAAAGCGAGGTAATTCACATGGCGGCTCCAGACATTTCAGCTTGCGTCTCGGCAGGCGTTTCGGGTTTCAGGAAAAACCCGGTCATCCACATCATTACCACCCTGCTGGTGATCTTGATCAGTGGCATCGGTTTTGGCCTGCTGACCGGGCCAATGGTCGTAGGCTACATGCGCATGATCAAAACCGAAGACGAAGGCGGCCAGATCGAGATTGCGGATGTATTCAAGGGCTTCGAGTCGTTTGTGCCGTCGCTGTTGGCGGTGCTGATCGGCTCCATCATCGTCTCCATCGGCTATATGTTGTGCGTGCTGCCCGGTATGTTGCTGATGGCCATCATCCCTACCGCGGCTTACCTTGTGGCCAATGGCGAAACCGATGGCATTGCGGCCCTCAAGCGTGCGTGGGAGGCGGTCAAGAGCAACCTGCTGAGTGCCTTTTTGTGCATGCTGGTGCTGGGCATTGTGGGCAATCTGGGGCTGATATTGTGCTTCGTAGGCGTCATCATCACCATGCCTATCGCCTTCATCGGCAGCTATCAGATGGCCAAGCAGCTCACGGATGGTGACAGCGACATCATCATTCTTTGACCCCGTTCGTTTGACCGAATTCCAGCCGTGCAGTTGCTTTCAGTTCCCCAACGTCAATGGCGCATCGCCGTGGCCTCATTGGTGCCGCTGGCCGCTGGCGCTGCACCGCTGATTTTGCGGCTGGGCGACGTGCCGCTGTGTGCCTTCAAACATTTAACCGGCGTGCCCTGCCCGTTGTGCGGCGGCATTCGGGCTTGTGCGGCGTTGGCGCAAGGCGATGTGGCGGCTGCGTTTCAGGTGAATCCGGGGCTGATGCCACTGCTGTTTTTAGCGGCGCTGCATGGGGGACTTCTATTGGCTGAAGCAGCTTCAGGACGGCAACTCGCGCCCCCGCGTGCGCTGCATTTGGCGTGGAAGGTTGCTGGTGGAGTCTTGGTGGCTTCATGGCTTTGGCGGCTGGCTGGACTGCTTTGAATACCAAGCATTGGTTCGCTACACAATCAATAGCAAACTATTGATGTTTGACGGGGACTTAAGGGCTATTTAATGCCGAACTTCCGGTTGAGATGACTTTCCAGACCCGGTGACGCATCCTCAACCACTGTGTAGTTCTTTCTGCCTTGAAAACCAGTGAATTGCGTTAAGCTACTCACCGACTTTGCCATTTTCAATATACCTGTACGGCAGGCTGCCCTATTAGCCCAACTGCTTGATTTCAATGAAATATTTGAATATTTTGGTGCCATGTTATTTGGTAAGTCGCCACGTTATCCGGTGGAATCACCGGATATATCAAAGTTAGGCCGCTGATGAAAGCTACTCTCGAACACTCCGCGCTTATCGAATTGATCGCGTGGATCGATCACCACACTTCAGGAATCACACTCCCAGCTGATGAACGATCACTGCTCGCGGTCGGGTGCTTCGATATGACGCTGGAACACCAAGCAGCAATCGCCTTACTCCATTCAAGCGAACTCCCGGGTTCAACGCTTGCCCTCCTTAGAGTTCTGACTGAGTCGTTAGTGCGGGGTCTATGGCTACTTCATTGCGCAACGGATGACGAACTTGCGAAGTTCAAGAGAGGAAAGATTGACAAGGAGTTCAAAGACTTGATCTCGGAGTTCGAAGCAAAAATCGGAACACCTCAAGGCGTCCTATCTGGACTCAAAGATCGAGCGTGGAAGGCCATGAACGGATTTACGCACACTGGCTTTGTGCAAGTCTCACGGCGGCACGCAGCAGGGCGCGTGGAAGCGAACTACCCTGAGCACGAGCTTGCTCAAGCACTCGATATCGCTGGGGCTCTCGGAATGGTCGCGGCTGGCCAACTCATTGGCATGTCTGAGCGTCCAGAGCTTCTGCCTCTCTACTCAGCGCGCATGGCAGAGTACGGTGCGCAGCGGCCTAACCCTTCCTTCAAGCGGACGCCTGACGGCGCTGCTTAAGTCAAACGTTGAGTGTCTCCTATCCGAAATTGAGCACATCGCCTAAATTTCGGCATTCAATCGCCTTTAAGTCCCCGTCAATCATCATTAGTTTGCTATTTAAAAAGTAGCAAACCAATTGCTGCAGCTTGCCCCACCTCGCGCATTGAACCAGTAGAACACCCGCCCTACGCAATCTAGCGAGGATCAGGTCGATGGGGCGCTCTGCGCAGCGGCATCAAGGAGGAACTGGCGGCCCTAGGCCGCCGTGGGGGACAGCCGCGGAGCAGAGTGCCGCATCGGCCTGATCCGGTCTGAGCCAGCGTCCCGAGTCCGCTGCATCCGGTCAACGTCGGCGGCGGCTAAACGGCGCAAGCTCGATAAAGGACAAGTTGGTTACAGTACCAACATGGCACCCACCATTGTTCGTGACGGTCAGTTTCGCCTCTTCTTTTTTTCTCGGGAGGAGGCTCGCATTCATGTTCATGTTGCGCACGTGGACGGAGAAGCGAAGTTCTGGCTTACACCACAGGTGGCTCTAGCCAACCATACTGGCCTTTCTGCTACGCAACTTCGACAAGCGCAAGCAGTTGTGAATGCACACTTGAAGGAGATCCAAAATGCCTGGAAACACCACTTTGGCGGCTGAAGTTACCCACATTTCAAAGCATGGTTTTTGGCTCCTGCTTGCCGACGAGGAGCTGCTCGTGCCCTTCGATCAATTCCCATGGTTTCGCAAGGGCACGATCGAACAGATTTCAGATGTCCAGTGGCCGACGCCAGACCATCTCTATTGGCCTGGTTTGGATGTCGATTTATCAGTGCAGTCAATACGAAATCCGGCTGCGTTTCCGCTGGTTTCGGGCGCGACGGGCTAGCAGGCTGCTTGGCGCGAACTTGTAGCCGGAAAGCCCATGATGTTCGCCCCCGTCATCGTTGCCCTCGATTTCCCTAGCCGCGCCGAGGCCATGGCCCTGGTCAACAAACTAGGACCCGCCTGTTGGTCCTACAAGGTTGGGCTCCAGCTGCTCACCGAAGAGGGGCCCCAAGTTGTTCGCGAACTCGTTGCTCTCGGCAAGGACGTATTTCTGGACCTGAAGCTTCACGAAATACCCAACTCTGTCGTCGGCGCAGTTCATGCCGCAGGCAAGCTTGGCGTTGGCATGGTCACGGTTCACGCAAGTGCAGGCTCGGCGGTATTGCGGGCGGCAGTTGCAGCCGCAGCCAACTATCCAAATCTGAAGGTGCTGGCCCTCACAGTCATCACCAGCCTCAGCGACGAAGAGCTTCCAGAGATCGGCCTGGCTCCAACAGTTCGCCAGCAGGTCGAGCGGCTTGCAGTGATGGCTGCGCAGTGCGGTTGTCACGGCATCGTGGCTTCGGCATACGAGGCGTCGTATCTCAAGACTCTGCTGCCCGCAGGCACGTTGATCGTCACACCGGGCATTCAGCTCGCCGGTGCCAGCACCAATGATCAGGCGCGCGTGGCCACACCGGAGTTTGCGCGCCGGGCAGGTGCCACACACTTGGTCATTGGCCGGTCTATCACGCAGGCGGCATCACCGCAGGAGGCATTTGCGTTAGCCGCAGCGACCATGGCAGCAGCTGGTGCGCTTTGAGTGAGCAAAACACCCGCCGTTAGCAAACTAGCGAGGATCAGGTCGATGGGGCGCTCTGCGTAGCGGCATCAAGGAGGAGGCCAAAGGCTGGGGGACAGCCGCGAAGCAGAGTGCTCCGTCGGCCTGATCCGGTCTGAGCCAACACACCCAAGCCACCCCCCACCAAATGCACGAAAATCACACCCTGTTCCAACCATTCAAAAACAAATCCAGATGACCGACACCCCAGAACGCCCCGCCCTGCCCGACCACCTGTCCATCGACCCCCGCAGCCCGCACCATGTGGCGGCTGTGTTCGCGCATGACATTGGCATCCGCCTCAACGACAAAGAGCGTTTTGATGTGGATGAATACTGCGTGAGCGAGGGCTGGATCAAGGTGCCTGCGGGCAAGACGGTGGATCGCAAGGGCCGACCAATGCTGATCAAGCTCAAAGGCAAGGTCGAGGTCTTTTACAAGTAGGTCACCTCTTGCTGTTATTCAGTTTGCCACCTGCCATGGCTGGGATAATTCAGCCATGTCACAACCCAACACCCACCACAACGCTGTGGATTCACGTCGCCGCCTGGCTCTGATCCTGATCTGGGTGATTCCCGCGCTGTGGGCGGTCAACTACATTGGCGCGCGGTTCGCACGGGGCGTGGTGGAGCCCCACACGCTGGCCCTGGGGCGCTGGGCGCTGGCGGGTTTGATCTTGACCCTGCTGTCGCGCAAAGAGCTATGGCCACAACGCCACGCCATTTTGAAAGTTTGGCCGCAGTACATCGTGCTGGGGACTTTGGGCATGCTGGTCTGCGGGGCCTGGGTGTACCTGGGGGCCAAAACTACGCAAGCCATGAACATTGCGCTGATCTATTCCGCCTCGCCCGTGCTGATTGCGCTGGGTGCTGTGTTGTGGCTGCATGAGCGCATCAACCGCATCCAGCTCATTGGCGTGGGGCTGGCGCTTGTCGGCGTAGTGCATGTGATCGTCAAGGGCCAGTGGATGGCGCTGGCCCAGGTGAATTGGGTGCCTGGCGATGCCTGGGTGGTGCTGGCGATGGTGGCGTGGGCGGGGTATGCCTTGCTGCAAAAAATATGGCCCAGCCCGCTGAGCTCAACCGCACGGCTGGCGGCGATCTGCATGGGGGGTGTGCTTGTTCTGATTCCGTTTGCGCTATGGGAAGCCGTCCAACCCACTACGCCCGCGTGGACGTGGACAGCGACCTGGCTGATGCTGGCTGTGGCCCTGGCCCCGGGCTTAGGGGCCTATTGGATCTACGGCTGGGCGCAAAAAATACTGGGTGCCAGCCGCGTGGCCGTCACCCTGTACCTGGGGCCCTTGTACGCCGCCGTGGCCGCCCGCTGGGTGCTGGGCGAGCCACTGGGCTGGCACCACCTGGCGGGTGCCGCCCTCATCTTGCCGGGCGTGTTTATGGTGACACGCGCGCCAATGGCGAGTCAGCCATCAACGCCAGCCCAGACTCCGGCTGCCACCCGCCCCCCAAAGCCCTATACAAGCTGACCACAGCGCCCAGATGGCTGCGCTGGATGTCGATCAGGCCTACTTCAGCCTGCGCCAAATCGCGCTGGGCGTTCAGCACCTCCAGATAACTGGAGTATCCGGCTTTGAAGCGCAGATCCGTCAAGCGCAGCGTGTTGCGCAAGGCATCAATGCGCTTCAACGTGGTGGCGGTGATCTCGCGGCCTGCGGTCACGTTGTTCAGTGCGTCATGCACGTCGCGAAACGCGTTTTGCACCGTCTGGGTGTACTGGGCCACGGCCTGCTGCGCCCGCGCGTTGGCGGCGGCCATCACCGCATCAATCGCACCGGCACGGAAGATAGGTTGGGTCAGGTTGCCCACCATGTTCCAGAACACCGAAGCCGGGTCAAACAAGGTGGACAGCTCCTTCGACTGCTGCCCTAGCGTGGCGGTGAGGCTAAGCTTGGGGAAGTAGGCCGTTCGGGCCTGGCCGATGTCGGCGTTGGTGGCCACCAGGTTTTGCTCGGCGCTGACCACATCGGGGCGACGCGCCAACACATCAGACGGCAAATCCGCCGGGATCACCCCACGGCTGACCAGAGTGGCCACATCCGCACCCCGCGCCACCACGGGGCGCAGGATGTCGGCGGGTTTGCGACCCAGCAGCACGGCCAGGGCAGATTCAGCATTGCTGCGGCTTTGCCGGGTGAGCTGCAAGTTAGCCTCGACGCCCGCCGCTTCAGACTCGGCCTGGCGTAAATCGAGTTCGCCTGCCACACCGCCTTCAAAGCGGCGCTTTTGCAGGCGCACATTTTCGTGCCGGGTCAGCATGGTTTGCTCGGCCAATGCCAGTTGCGCATCCAGCGAACGCAACGCGAAATAGCTTTGCGCCACGTTGGCAACCAGCGTGGTCAGCACCACACCCCGGCTGGCCGCTTGGCCCAGCAAGCGGGCACGGGCGGCGTCATCCGCGCGGGCAAACTTGCCCCAGAAATCAATCTCGTAGCTGGCCGTTAACCCCAGTTGCCCATCCCCCGAATAGGGGCCAGCGGCGGCGTTGTAAGTGCCACCGTTTTCACTGCTGCGCCTGCGATTGGCACTGGCTGTCAAATCGACCGTGGGGTACAAATTGGCTGTGTTTTGGTTGAGCGTGGTACGGGCTTCTGCAATACGGGCGGTGGCCAGCGCCAGGTCTTGACTGTTGGTAGCGGCTTCCTGCATCAGCGCATCGAGCACCGGGTCTTGAAAGGCTTTCCACCAGCCGGACAAATCGGCGATGGTAGCGCTGGTGGCACCCGTCGTGTTGTTCAAAGACACAGGCACCTCCAGCGCGGGCCGCTGGTAAGGTTTGTCAGCAGGAATGCTGCCGCAAGCGGCCAATGCACAGGCGGCCACCAAGCTTAGCGCTACGGCGTGAAACGAAGACTTATGCTTTTTCATGATGAACTCCCAGGTTGTGAAGGGGTTTGTTCAGGTTCTTGAAGTCATCGGGGGTGCTTTTGAAGTTCCAGTCGTTCACCAGTTTGAAAAACAACGGCACCAAAAACACGGCCAGAAAGGTGGCGGCCAACATGCCCCCCAGCACGCCCGTCCCGATGGATTGACGCGCGGCGGCACCCGCCCCGGTGGAAAACGCCAGCGGTGCCACACCCAAAATAAAGGCCAGCGAGGTCATCAAAATCGGCCTGAAGCGCAGGCGCGAGGCCTCCAGCGCAGCGGCCACGGGGGTTAGCCCCTCATGCACCAACACCGTGGCAAATTCCACAATCAAAATCGCGTTTTTGGCCGACAGACCCAGCAGCGTAACCAAGCCAATCTGGAAGTAAACGTCGTTGGTATAACCACGCAAATACACCGCCGCCAGCGCACCAAAAATACCAAATGGCAAAGCCAGCAAGACTGACATGGGCAGTGACCATTTCTCATATTGCGCCGCCAAGATCAAGAAGATCATCAAGAAGCCCGCACCCAACGCCAGCCCGCTGGAACCACTGCTGCGCTTTTGCTGAAACGCAGAGCCTCCCCAGTCAAAACCCACATCGGCTGGCAACACCTTGTTGGCCGCGCGCTCCATGGCCGCAATGGCCTGGCCCGAGCTGTAGCCCGGTTTGGGGTCACCTAAAATCTGAATGCTCGGCAACGCGTTGAAGTGGTTGACCGACTCGGGCCCAGACACAAACTTGACTTCGGCCACCGAGCGAATCTGGATCATCTGACCGGTTTTAGACCGCACATACAGCGCGCCAATGTCGTCCGGCTTGGAGCGGTATTGCCCTTCGGCCTGCATCAGCACCTGGTAGATGCGCCCACTCTTGTTGAAGTCGTTCACGTAATAGCTGCCCAGCGTGGCGGCCAGCGTGTTGTAAATGTCGGCCACCGCAATGCCCATGGCGCGGGCTTTCTCGGTGTCCACACTCACATACAGCTGGGGTGAATTGGCCTGCCACAGGGTTTTGACGCCTTGCAGCTCAGGCTGCTTGTTGGCCTCTTCCAGCAAGCCCGGCAGCAACTGCGCCAGACGACGCACACCGCCGTCACCCTTGTTTTGCAGGTAGAACTCAAAGCCGCCGGTCTGGCCCAGGCCTTGAATGGCAGGGGGAGAAAACGCCAGCGGCAAGCCTTCTTTGATGCCACCGGTTTTGCCGTAAAACTCACCCACCAATTGCTTGGCCGATTGGTCGCGCTCGGCCCAGGGTTTGAGCGGGAAGAACATCGTGGCGGCGGATGATTTCAAGCCCCCACCCCCCAAAAAGTTCAAGCCCACCAGGCTGAACACGGTGTCAATATTTTTGTTGGAGCCCATGGCCGCTTCCACTTTTTTGACGACCTGGTTGGTGCGCTCCAGCGATGCACCTTCCGGCAAGATCACCGCGCCCAAAAAGTAACCCTGGTCTTCATCCGGCACCAAACCGCCGGGCACCAGTTTGAACAACAGACCCGTCACCAAACCCATGCCCACAAACAGCACCAGCCCTAAAACGCCGCGTTTCAGGAAAAACGCCACGCCTTGGGTGTAGCGAAACGTCAGCTTGGCAAACCAGCGGTTAAAACTGCCAAAAAATGCATTTTTACGCTCGGCACCCGGCTTGAGAAACACCGCGCACAGCGCAGGTGTGAGCGTGAGCGCCACAATGCCAGACAGCACCACCGAGATGGTGATGGTGACCGAGAACTGGCGGTACAACTCACCGGCCAGGCCACCTAAAAAGGCGATGGGCACAAAGGCCGCACACAGCACCAGCACAATGGCAATCACCGGGCCAGTCACCTCGCGCATGGCCTCAATGGCGGCATCCCGGGGGGACATGTTTTCTTCGTGCATCAGGCGCTCGACGTTCTCCAGCACTACGATGGCATCGTCCACCACAATGCCGATGGACAGCACCATGGCAAACAAGGTGAGCGTATTGATGCTGTAACCCAGCAGGTGCAAGCCCGCCATGGTGCCAATCAACGACACAGGCACGGCCAGCGTGGGGATGATGGTGGCGCGCCAGCTTTGCAAAAACAGGTACACCACGATGAATACCAGCACCATCGCCTCGGCCAGGGTTTTGAGCACTTCGTTGATGGATTCCGACACAAACGGTGTGGTGTCGTAAGGCGTGGAGTAAGTCAGCCCTTCAGGGAATTTGGCCTTAAGGTCTTGCAGGGTTTTCTCCACCGCAGCCCGGGTTTCCAACGCATTGGCACCGGTCTGCAAAAACACGCCCACCGGCACCGCGGGGTGGCCATTCACACGGCCATAAAAGCTGTAGTCCTTGCTGCCCAGCTCAACCCGCGCGACGTCTTTCAGGCGCACCACCGAGCCCTTGTCGCCACTGCGAACCACGATGTTCTGAAACTGCTCAGGCTCCAGCAAGCGGCCCTTGGCAGTCACCGTCAGCGTCAGCTCTTCCGAGTTGTTGGGCGGCGCACCAATTTTGCCAGCGGCGTACTGGGCGTTTTGCTCCGTCACCGCGCTGCTGATGTCACCCACCGTGATGCCCAGCTGGGCCATGCGGTCCGGTCGCAGCCAGATGCGCATGGCGTAGTCTTTGGCACCGAAGATTTGCACATTGGTGGTGCCAGGCA